>CAIMWY010000224.1 GCA_903845315.1 uncultured Burkholderiales bacterium | reverse complement strand
GCACCGGTTTGATTCTGGAAGAGTTGGCCAAAAGGCAACCGCATGTGCGCATTGAGGGCGTTGATTTGACACAACCGATGCTGGACATTGCTCAGCAACGTCTGCAACCATTTTCAAATGTGTCACTGTCTCAGCAAAACGTGTGTGAGTTGGTGTTGGGTCATCAACATGACCTGGCCTTTTCGTATGGTGGCGTTTGGTATTTCGTGATCGACGGTGATCAAGAGCCTTTCTTGGTCAGTCATATCCCAGACGATGCCGCCAACCATATGGGGTTTCAATGTTTGTCTCGCTGTGTGGCCAAGAACGGCACTTTGTTGCTGGGCATCCAAGGGCCTCACCATGACTATGAAACCGTCATCTCCAATGGCATGGTTTACTCCCAAAAGATTGAACCCACCTCGATTGGATTCACCAAGCACTACTACCTCAAAGATGGCGCGCAAACCATGATGGCCCAAACCGTGAACTACCGCACGTATTCTTTCGCCCAGGCGCAAGAGATGATGGCGCTGCATGGGTTCCGCTATGCCCCTGAGCAAAACCGCGGTGCGTTGTTTCTTGGGTTTACCAAGTCATGAGTCCACTGCCGCATGTGTTTTTTGTAGGCGTTGGCAACATGGGCAACCCCATGGCGGCCAACCTCATCAAGGCAGGCTATAAGGTCAGTGTGTTTGACGTGACGCGCTCCAAAGCAGATAACTTGCTTGCGCTTGGCGCGACTTGGGCGCAGAGCTTGGCCCAAGGTGCTGCCGCAGCTGATGTGGTGATGGCTTCTTTACCAGGCCCCGCACAAGTGCGTGAGGTCATGCTGGGGGATGCCGGTGTGCTGGCGGCCATGAGGCCTGGCACCTGTGTGATCGACACATCAACCAGCGCAGTGGACTTGGTGCGCGAGTTGGTGACTTTGGCCAAAAGCTTGCACGTCGACTTCTTGGAGGCGCCTGTGACCAATGCGGTGGACTTTGCCGCTTTGGGACGATTGTCAATTTTTGTCGGAGGCGACAAAGCGTGTTTTGAAAAGCACAAACCCATCTTCGAGGTCGTAGGTGAAAAAATATTCCACGTGGGTGCGCCTGGTAATGGCACCACCATCAAGTTGCTGACCAACCTGTTGTGGTTCGTCAGCGCGGCGGCCATTGGCGAGGGGTTGATGTTGGGCGCCAAGGCCGGCGTGCCCTTGGAGACGGTCTGGGAAGCCATCAAATCCAGTGCGGGCAACAGTTGGGTGGCGGAGCACGACGTGCCTTCGATTTTTGCGGGCCACTACGACCCCAGTTTTTCTTTGGCTTTGTGCTGCAAAGATTTGGGCCTGATCCATGACATCGCCCAATCCCAGGGTGTGAACCTGCCCATGGCGGGCGCTGCACAGTCATTGTTCCAACAAGCCAAGCAGACCTATGGCGAGCAAGCTGCCGAGTTGCACGTGGTGCGTTTGTTGGAAGAGCAAGCGGGCTTGTTGTTGCGGCCTCCTCACGGACAGCCTGTTTGACCAAGAACTGGACATCGCACATGACCCAACAATCACGACTCATGGCTCAAGCCCATTTGCACATGCCGCAAGGCGTGGCAGAGAACTACCGCTACTGGGGCGATGACCGCACGGTCTTCATTGAGAGCGCCAAAGGCTGTGTGCTGACCGATTGCGATGGCAAGACCTATGTGGACTTTCGCCTAGGCTACGGCCCCATCATCTTGGGCTACCGCGACGAGCGAGTCGATGCCGCTGTGATCGAACAGATCACGCGTCACGGCACCTTGTCTGGATTTTCAACAGCGCTTGATACCGAGGTGGTGCAACAAATCAAAGCCCTGTGCCCCAACATCGACAAACTGCGCTTTGCCAACTCAGGCACCGAGGCTGTCATGGGTGCGCTGCGCACTGCACGTGGTTTCACCGGGCGTGATCGGGTGGCGATTGTCGAAGGCTCGTTTCATGGTTTGTACGACGAGATGATGTGGAAATCCGACATCGAACATTGGGACCCAAATGGCACAGAGGCACCGCGGGTCATTCCATTTGGTGCAGGCATTCCTGCCAGCACGCGGGGCTTGCTCGACATCATCGAACTCAATAACTTTGAGTCCTTGAACCGCTTGTTTGCTGCACACGCCAAGACTTTGGCGTGTGTGATGTTGGAGCCCATCATTGGCAACGCAGGCAGCATTGCGGCCACCTCGGCTTGGCTGCAAAATTTGCGCGACTTGTGCGATCAGAACGGCACCTTGTTGCTGATTGACGAAGTGAAAACTGGTTTTCGTGTGGCCAAAGGTGGTGCACAACAGCTGTACGGCATACACGCTGATCTGACCACGTATGCCAAGGCTATGGGCAATGGCTACCCGGTCGCCGCCTTTGGGGGGCGTGCTGAGGTGATGGACGTGGTGGGCTCGCACAAAGGTGGCGTGGTGCATGGTGGCACCTACACCGCCAATTTGGTGGCCATCAGCGCCGCCCATGCCACCCTCAAGATCTTGGCCGGCACCGATGCCTTTGCCACCATCGACCGGGTGGGCACACAAATTCAAGAAGTCTTAGGTCGTGTCTTCAAAGCGGCGGGTATTGCCCACGCTTTTGCAGGGCCACCCGCCATGTTTGGCATTCACTTCACGCCTGATGTGCCCAGCAATTACCGGGATTGGCGCAAGACCGACAGTGCGCTGTACCAAAGATTCGCGTGGTATTTGATCGACGCAGGAGTCATGCTAGAGCCAGACTCGCGCGAGCCTTGGTTCATTTGCGAGGCCCATCAAAGCGTAGATTTGGGTTGGCTGGAAGATGTCGCCACCCAAGCCATGCGCAAGGCCATGCAGGTTTGAGTGATAGAACCTGCGGCGGCAGAAGGTCCATGCCATCACCAAGGGATCGTGTTGCCTTGGTAATCCACAAAGTGTGCACCGCTCAAAGCTTGCAATTCATCCAATGCCTTGAGCATGCCTGTCACCGATGTCTCGGGTGCGAGTG
Source organism: uncultured Burkholderiales bacterium (assembly GCA_903845315.1). The sequence goes on along the minus strand of CAIMWY010000224.1, from coordinate 7,398 downwards.
CACCTGAGGCTGCAAAGGGTCGCGACAAGGCCGATTCCACAGTACCAGGCTGTAGCGCCGCAACAACCAGGTGTGGGCGTTTGCGGGCTGCTTCGATAGCGGCAGTGTGCAACAGCATGTTGAGGGCCGCCTTGGCAGTGCGGTAGCTGTACCAGCCTCCCTTAAGGTTGTCGGCGATGCTGCCCACGCGTGCCGACAGCTTGGCGTAGATCGTGCGCTGAGTGGTGTCCAACATAGGCAAGAGGTGTTTGAACAGCAGCGCCGGACCTATGGCATTCACGGTCAGGCTCTTGAGCAGGGGCTCGGCATGCAAGGCGTTCATACTTTTTTCGGGGCCCTGCGTGCCAAGGGTCAAAGCGCCCGTGGCATCGACGATGAGGTGAAAAGGTCCAGCCTGAGCAAACTTTGCTGCGGTGCTGGTGATGCTGGCTTCGTTTTCCAAATCAAAACCGAGATGCGTTTGTCGGGAAATGCACAGCACCTCTTGGCATTTCGGATCACGCTGCAAGGCACGCACAAATGCGCCGCCGATGGCACCGCTGGACCCCACCACCAGTGCGCGGTAAGACGCACCCAGGCTGTTCATGAGCGGCGGGCAGCCCAGTACGTGGCACCCTCTGGGCCATAGATCTCTTCGTGCGGTGTGTTCGGCTCTAAGGTGAAAATGTCACCTGGCAACAGATGCTGGGTTTTGTCATCACAGGTCAACCACATTTCGCCCTGTGTCAGTAGACCTTTGGCTGCAAAGGGGTGGGTGTGGGTCTCCGCCACGGTATTAGGTTCCCAGTTGCGTTCGACCACCTCTTGGTAGCCGTCGGCCAGGGCTTGTTGTTTGAACTTGGTTAGGTCAGGGTGTGTCATGGTTTGATTTTAAGAAAACTACATGTCCCTGCTTGGCGCGTTGGCGACGCCCCTAGGCTAGAGTTGTACGCATGCAAACAGGTAGGACAAGATGAGTTACAAAATTTTATTGGTCTGCATGGGCAATATCTGTCGCAGCCCAACCGCGCATGGGGTGTTGCGCCATCGCGTGCGTCAAGCGCACCTGTCTGGCGTGGTGTCGGTGGATTCAGCAGGCACCCACAACTATCACCCGAATGCACGACCCGATGCGCGCAGCCAAGCGCATGCCCAACGCCGCGGGTATGACTTGTCAGACTTGCATGCGCGTCAGGTCACAGACCGCGACTTTGTAGAGGCTGATTTGATTTTGGCCATGGACTGGGACAACTTGGCTTTGCTCCAAGACCAGTGCCCGCCTCAGCACCAGCACAAAGTTCGGCGCTTTGCAGAGTTTTTCCAGACCTCCAGCCAAATCGTGGTGCCTGATCCCTACTATGGCGGGCAAGATGGGTTTGACGAAGTATTGGACTTGGTAGAAGACGGATGCACAGGTATCTTGCGTCACATTGCGAGTCCCACAGTGCTTGCGCGATGCGTGCCCGATTGGACATACGAAGCGAAAGCTGGCAGTTTGCAACGACAGTGGGAAATGCCGAGCTTTCTGGGAGCTATGGCCTTCATTCAGCAAGTGGCTGAATTGGCTGAGTCACACAACCACCATCCTGAAATTTGGAATGTTTACCAACAGGTCCGCCTGACTCTCACCACCCATGATGCGGGTGGCTTGACGCACAAAGATGTGGCCCTCGCCAGCGCGATCAGTGCGCTGGTAAATTCTTCATCACCAGCGCGATCAGTGCGGGCAAGCGAATGATTGAAAACCAGCGCAGTTGCTGCGCTGGTGGTTGCTTTTTACTCGGCGCGACTGCGTGCGCATTGGATATCACCCATCACGCGTGGGTCGGCTTGGGCCACTTCCCACATGCGAGCGTCTTGGTCTGCCAGTTTCCATGCGCGCACCATGCGCCCCACGTATTTGCGTGTGCCCAATATCAAAGCGGTACCCGCAATCCAAAACACCACCCATGCAGCCAACAATTGGCCTTCTGGGGAGGTTTCGATGATTTCGTAAATTGAAGCGACCAAGCTCAAGGCGGCCACTGTCAACAGCAAGGTGGCAAGGCCGCTTTCGCCCTGCAGACGTTTGAGAAGCAATTTGCCAGCGGTAAAGGCGCGCTCAGCGCGAGCGACACCAGGGTGAACGATTGTGTAATCGAGGTGAACAAAACTTGTCATGAAAGGCTCCTGATGACTGGTGAATCTTTGCATCATAGGGTTTTTACTTATTTCGTGCATCGATTTAGGTATTAACCCTAGGTTTGGGTCGTGTATCGGGTCAACCTGAATGGCGTGCCGTCGCAGAGAGGCTTCAAATGGTCTTCGCACAGATACAGACGCTTTTTTTTGGAGAACACAACTTGCACTGGATGTCTCACCCCAAGCTTGGCCGATGGCGCCAATGGACCCTAGGGTTGCTGGCAACCGGGCTTGTAAGCCTAGCCAGTGCGGCACCTGAGTTGCGTTGTGAATTTGAAGTCAATGCCGAAGTACATCAGCACGCGTTTTCACCCAGCCAAGACCCTTATCGCGTCACAAGCGTGGACCTCAGTGAGCGCTTTCGTTTCAAGGCGGTGGTGCTGGGCGACGCTCAAAAGCTAGAGTTGATCAATTTGTACGTCTTCTACCAAACCCGCCGTCAGCCCATGTTGATGCAGCATGTGAAGTTTGTTGCGCCCGTGACGCAGGTCTCTCCAGCGCCTGATGCACTGACGGGTCAAATGGCGGTGTATTCGCCGTTTTTGGGAAAAGAGCTGCAATACCGCTGTGCCTTGCATGAGGTGACGCCATGAAGATGACGGTGAAGAGCTGGTGGCATTGTTGCCTTTGGTGAGGTGTGGGTGTGTGGAGTGGGGGCACCACAGCCCAGGTGATGCCAGCCAGCGCTGCCGTCTCGCTTGTGGTGGTCGGTGACATCATGCTCGAAGGTGGGCCAGAGCGTGCCATGCGCGCACGGCGGGATCCGTTTTTAGACTTCTCAGCCTTGTTCAAAAGTGCCGATATACGCGTCGGTAATTTGGAATGTGTGGTCTCGATCGTGGGCTCGGCAGAGCCAGACAAACCCAATACGTTTCGGGTGCACCCCCAAAGGTTGAAGTACATCGCACGACATTTCGACGCGGTCGGTTTGGCCAACAACCATTCGGGCGACTTTGGTCCCCAAGCGTTTGCCGACATGCTGGACGCGCTCAAACGCCAAGGCATTGCTTATTACGGTGGGGGCATGAATTTGCAAGAGGCGCACACGCCCTTGATCGTTGAGCGCAAAGGTCTGCGCATTGCGCTGTTAGGCTATGACGAGTTTCAACCCCGCAACTTTGAGGCGGACCATGACCGACCCGGTGTGGCCTGGAGCGAGGATGAACAGGTGGTGCGTGACATTCGCTTGGCGCGCACACACTGGCAAGCCGATGTGGTCATTCCCATCATGCATTGGGGGTGGGAGGAGCCTATCGCCAACGCACGCCAACGCAAACTGGCGCGCTTGATGATCGATGCTGGCGCCGATTTGGTCATTGGAGGACATCCCCACCAAGTTCAAGACACGGAGCAATACAAAGGCAAGCCGATTTTTTACAGCTTGGGCAACTTTGTGTTCGATGGTTTTTCAGACCCCGTCAACAACGTAGGCTGGGCTATTCGCTTCGAATTGGACAAGCAAGGCGTGCGTTCATGGCAAGTGCATACAGCAAAGATTGATCGACAAGGTTTGCCGCATCGGCAAGCAAAGGTGCAAAGCGTGAACTTGCGCTGATGATTGGGTTCATGTCGAGCAAGTGACATGGGGGACTCTGATCAGAAAGAAAACTCGATAAGCTCAACGCGCTTTGACTGAGCTGCACCTAAAAGATGAAATGACTCTTGAATCAGGTGTTTAGTTACACCGATGAAACCGGAACCTACGAATGAACATCGTTGAAAGTGGAGAAATTTTAGGGGCCTGTGTGAAAGGCTTGGACTTGTCGCAACCTTTGACGGACGCCCAGTTTCAACAGATCGAACAAGCGCTTGGGCACTATGGTGTGCTGAGTTATCCCAAGCAAACGCTGACCTCGCTGCAGCTCAAACAGTTTGCCCAGTGCTTTGGGCAACTGGAGATCAACGTGGCCAATATGTACCAAGAACCCGGCTTGCCCGAGGTGATGATCTTGTCCAACAAAATCGGACCCGACGGTAAACCTCTGGGACTGAGCGATGCAGGCCAAGACTGGCACACCGACATGTCGTACAGCAAGATGGTGGCGTTTTCCAACATCCTGTATGGCTTGGAGATTCCACACCGCAACGGCGAGCCATTGGGCAACACCGAATTCGTGAACATGCATGCCGCCTATGACGATTTGACCGATGCCTTGAAGCAACGATTGGAAGGCATGACCATCACCCACGACTTCGCCAAGTTCTGGGACATGATGCGCGCCAAAGAGGGCAGCACACGCCCCCCGTTGACCCATGCGCAACGACAGGCCAAGCCTCCCGTGTCGCATCCGGTTATCTTGTTGCACCCCATCACGGGCAAGAAGGTGCTGTATGCCAACCCTGGTTATTCGATGCGGATCAACGAAATGTCCGAGGCTGAGAGCGAAGAGACCTTGGCGTTCTTGTTTGCGCACCAACTCCAGACCAAGTACCAGTACAAGCACCGCTGGCAAGTCGGCGATGTGCTGATGTGGGACAACCTAGGCACCCTGCACAACGCCGTTCCCGATTACAGACCCGATGAGCCGCGTTACATCAAACGCTGCCAGGTCATGGCCAACCGTTACTTTTTAAACGACACGACTCACCCCATAGGCCTTCACGCCACATAAGAAAGAGACACCTCACATGCCCATCAGTTTCCATCGTTTTATCTATGCAGCCTTTTTGACGTGTTGTGCTGTGGCCCATGCCAATGATGCTTACCCGACCAAGCCCATTCGATTGTTGGTTGGTTTTTCGGCTGGGGGACCCACCGATGTGATTGCGCGTGTGGTAGCCAAAGACATGTCGGTGACCTTGGGGCAATCCGTGGTGGTGGAAAACAAAGCCGGCGCCAGCGCGATGATCGCCACGCGCGAGGTGCGCAATTCACCTGCTGATGGCTACACCTTGTTGTTCTCATCGTTGGGCATGAACGTGAACCCTATTTTGTTGGGCGAGCAAGCAGGGTACAACTCCAAGACAGACTTCACTCCAATCTCCAATGCCGCCAATTTGCCCATGGTGGCTGTGGTTGCCTACGACTCGCCCTTGCGCACGATTGCTGATTTGCTGAAAAAAGCCAAAACCAAGCCAGAGGCGGTAAGTTTTGCGTCTTCAGGAAGTGGTGGCTCAGGCCACTTGGCTGCTGAATTGTTGGGCACAGGGGCCAAGGTCAAGATGCTGCACGTACCCTACAAAGGCAATGGTCCAGCGCTGCTAGAGGTGATGGCCGGTCGAGTCGACTTCATGATCTACCCCGTGATTGGATTGGCTGACTTTGTTGCCACCAAGCGCGTGCATATCTTGGCGGTGGGCACTGCCAAGCGCTTGGCGCAATTTCCTGATGCGCCTACCATGGCCGAAGTTGGCTTTGCTGGTTTTGAAGAGACAGCCCCGTGGGTCGGCTTGCTCGGACCCGCCAAAACTCCGCCAGCGGTGGTAGCCCGGTTACACGATGCCATGACCAAAGCCCTGGTCAAACCCGAGGTGCGGGTGCAACTGGAAAAACTCGGCGCCGTGATTGTGGGAGACTCGCCAACTGAATTCACCGCCTTTTTAAAGCGCGATTACGAACGGTGGGACAACGTGATCAAAGCCGCAGCGGTCAAAGCTGACTTGAACTGATATGCCGTCCTCGACCTGAATTTCGCTTGAGATGACTTCTGCTTATTCCATCGCTGATTTACGCGCCGCAGCACAGCGTCGTTTGCCGCGCGCAGTGTTTGATTTTTTCGATGGTGGGGCGGAAGATGAAATCACCCTCAGAGACAATCGTGCCGCATTTCAGCGCCACCGTTTTTTGCCCAGGGTGTTGAAAGACGTGTCTGAGATCGACACCCAGGCCGAAATCTTTGGGCGCCCCATTGCCATGCCTATGGCCATCGCGCCGACGGGGGCCATCGGCTTTGGTTACCCAGGTGCAGACGTGGCCGTAGCCAAGGCGGCGGTGGCGGCAGGTATTGCCTATACCCTGTCGAGTACCGGTACAGCGTCGATCGAGCGCATTGCCAACGCAGCCCCTGGGCGTTTGTGGTTTCAGGCCTACATCCTCAAAGACAAAGCGTTCTTGGCACGCATGATTGAGCGCGCCCGTGCCGCCGAGTACGAGGCCTTGATGATCACGGTGGACTTGCCCGTGGGCGGCAAACGCGAACGCGACCAGCGCAACCACTTTTCAGTGCCGTTTCGTTTCACACCCAAGAACGTGTGGGACTTTGCACAAAAGCCAGGCTGGTGCTGGCGCATGTTGCGCCATGGCATGCCAGTGATGGAGAACCTGATTGGCCTGGACGACCAAGCCAAGAGCGCATCCAGCATGGCGTCGTCCGTGGGGCGCAATTACGATGCGTCCTTCGATTGGGAGGCGTTACAAAGAATCCGTGACCAATGGCCACGGCAGCTCATCCTCAAAGGCGTGATGCATCCCGACGATGCAGATCGTGCCTGTGCCATGGGTTGTGATGCCTTGGTGGTGTCCAACCATGGCGGACGCCAGCTCGATGGTGCCCTGGCCACGCTCGACGCTTTGCCCGGCGTGGTTCAGGCTGCGGCGCAACGCGTTCCGGTGTGGGTCGATGGTGGCGTCCGACGAGGTCAAGATGTGGTCAAGGCACTGGCGCTGGGCGCCGGCGGTGTGCTGCTGGGACGTGCCACTTTGTTTGGCGCCGTGTCAGACGGCGAACGGGGCGCGCACCGTGCACTGGAAATTTTGCAGACCGAGCTGGTGCGCACCCTACAGCTGTGCGGGGTGCGAAGTGTGGCCGATATCACCCCCGCGCTGTTGGCGAAGGTGATGTAAGGCGGCGGGGCGGACTTGTTTAGCCCGCCACCAAGCCGGCCGCTTCGATGCCGGCGATGCAGATCTTTTCGTCTTCGTCACCGGTGCCGCCACTCGCACCCGCAGCACCCAAGATGTGGCCTTGCGCGTCTTTGATCAGCACGGCGCCGGGCTGGGGCAAGAACTGACCTTGCGAGGTGGCCGACAAAGAAACAAAGAAATTGGGGTTGTCTTTGGCGCGCGTGGCCAACACGCGGCTGGAGACGCCCATGCCCACTGCGCCCCAGGCCTTGGCCTTGGCAATGTCAAAGCGGAACATGCTGGCGCCGTCTTCGCGCACATACGTCACCAAGTCACCGGCTGGGTCGAGCACCGCGATGCCCATGGGTTGATAGCCCGCCAGCGCAACATGCCGCCAGCCAGGTTGGCCACTTCCGCCAGCCCGGCTTTTTGCAATAGCACCAACGCCTGCGCAG
>CAIMWY010000223.1 GCA_903845315.1 uncultured Burkholderiales bacterium | reverse complement strand
GTTGGCGACTTGCTCGGGCAACACAGCCACGTCGTAGGCCGGATCGCTCCAGTCGATGTCCAGAGCAAGCCCAAGTCGCCACAACACCAGCCATGCGGCCTCGTCGTCAGCGTTGGTGGTGCCTTGACCAAAGCTGAGGCGGCCCGCCGCATGGGCGGCCTCTAGCCGTTGCGCGCTAAGGGCCACCAGCGCACTGAGGGTGAGGGAAGCAGCCATCAGGCGGGGGCGGCGCAGGCCAAGCCGTTGAGCTGCTCCAGCACGCGGCGGTAAATGTTTTTCAGGGGCTCGATGTCGGCCACCGCCACGCATTCGTCGATTTTGTGGATGGTGGCGTTGCAGGGGCCCAGCTCAATCACCTGCGGGCACACCTGGGCGATGAAGCGACCATCGCTGGTGCCGCCCGTGGTGGAGAGTTCGGTCTCGATACCCGTTTCGTCACGGATGGCGGTTTGCACCGCGCCCACCAAGTCCCCTGGGGTGGTCAGAAAGGGCAAGCCGCTGATGGTCCAGCTCAGTGTGTATTGCAAGCCGTGCTGGTCTAGCACAGCGCTGAGGCGTTGCTGCAACTGCTCGGGGGTGGACTCGGTACAGAAGCGAAAGTTGAAGTCAACCACGCATGAGCCCGGAATCACGTTGCCCGCGCCCGTGCCTGCGTGGATGTTGCTGACTTGCCAGCTGGTGGGTGGGAAAAATTCATTGCCTCGGTCCCACTCGATGGCCACCAACTCGGCGAGGGCCGGTGCCAACCCATGGATCGGGTTTTGGGCCAATTGCGGGTAAGCGATGTGGCCTTGCACGCCTTGCACCGTGAGCTTGCCGCTCATGCTGCCGCGGCGCCCGTTTTTGATCATGTCGCCGGTACGTTGCACCGAAGTGGGCTCGCCCACGATGCACCAGTCCAAGCGCTCACCTCGGCCTTTCAAGACCTCGCAGACTTTGACGGTGCCGTCTAGCGCTGGACCTTCTTCGTCGCTGGTGAGCAAGAAGGCGACGTTGATCAAAGGCGCTGGCTGCGCGGCCACAAACTCTTCACACGCCACCACCATGGCGGCCAGCGACGCTTTCATGTCACTGCTGCCACGGCCATACAGCATGCCGTTGCGGTGGGTGGGGGTGAAGGGATCGTGGGTCCACTGTTCGATGGGGCCTGTGGGCACCACATCGGTATGACCGGCAAATACCAGGGTTTGGGCGTTGGGCTGTGGGCTGCGTCGAATGGCCCACAGGTTGCTGACCCGAAAGCTGTCGGGCCCGCTGTCGATGCGTTCACAGGCAAAACCCGATGGGCTCAAACGCGCTGCAATCAGGTCTAAGCACCCAGCGTCTTCGGGCGTGACCGAGGGACGCGAGATCAGGTGTTCGGTGAGTTGCAGCGTGCGAGACATGGAAAGCTTTGTCGGATCCGTCGATCAATCGCGCAACAAGTCGTTGATGCTGGTCTTGGAGCGGGTTTGTGCATCCACGCGCTTGACCACGATGGCGGCGTACATGCTGTAGGGCGCGCCGTTGGCCGCAGTTTTAGGCAGGTTGCCGCTGACCACCACCGAACCGCTGGCCACACGGCCGTAGCTGATCTCGCCAGTTGCACGGTCGAAGATGGGGGTGCTTTGTCCGATGAACACGCCCATGCCCAGCACGGAGTTTTCTTCGATGATGACGCCCTCGACCACTTCCGAACGAGCACCGATGAAGCAGTTGTCTTCAATGATGGTGGGGTTGGCCTGCAAGGGTTCCAGCACGCCGCCAATGCCCACGCCGCCGGAGAGGTGCACGTTCTTGCCAATTTGTGCGCAAGAACCCACAGTGGCCCAAGTATCCACCATGGTGCCGGAGTCCACATAGGCACCGATGTTCACGTAAGAGGGCATCAAAATCGCACCAGACGCAATGAAGCTGCCACGACGCGCCACAGCGGGGGGCACCACGCGAACGCCTGCGGCTTTCATGTCTTCCTCGCTCAGGTGCGAAAACTTGGTTTTCACCTTGTCGTAAAAGCCCAATTCGCCGGCCTTGATGATTTCGTTGTCGTTCAATCGAAAGCTCAACAACACAGCCTTCTTGAGCCATTGGTGGGTGGTCCATTGGCCCACGCCGTCACGGGTGGCCACGCGCAGGCGACCGGCATTGAGTTCGGCAATCACATGGTCTACGGCGTCGCGCACTTCGTGCGTGACATTGGCACCGTTGATGCTTGCACGGTTGTCCCAAGCGTTGTCGATGATGTGTTGGAGTTGGTGTTGGGCCATGGTTGTCTTCTGTTGATTGAATTAAGGGTTTGAATTTCGGATGAACGCCACGATGCGTTGCGCAGCTTCGAGACATTCGGCAGTTTCGGCCACCAGGGCCATGCGAATTCGGCCTGCACCGGGGTTGAAACCCTTGGCGTCGCCAATGAAGTGACCTTCGCGCGCCAAGTAGCTGCCCGGCAAAACGGTCACATTGTATTGAGCCAGCAAATCCCGTGCGAAAGCCACGTCATCACCACCCGGCACCGCAGCCCACAGGTAAAAGCCTGCATCGGGCAAGCGCACATCCATCACCTCGGCCAACAAGGGGGTGACAGCGGCAAATTTGTCGCGGTACATGGCCCGGTTGGTCACCACATGGGCCTCGTCATTCCAGGCCGCCACACTGGCGGCTTGCACCATGCCGCTCATGGCGCTGCCATGGTAGGTACGGTAGAGCAAAAACTGCTTCAAGATGTTGGCGTCACCCGCTACAAAACCGCTGCGCATGCCTGGCACATTGCTGCGCTTGGACAAGCTGGTGAAGGCCACCAGGTTTTTGAAGTCGGTGCGCCCCAGTTGGACGGCAGCTTCCAATCCTCCCAACGGGGGTTCCTCACGAAAGTAAATCTCGCTGTAGCACTCGTCGCTGGCAATCACAAAACCGTAGCGGTCGCTCAGAGCAAACAGTTTTTCCCAGTCAGCCAGGGGCATGACCGAGCCGGTCGGGTTACCGGGCGAGCAGACAAACAGCAACTGGGTATTGGCCCATACATCTTCTGGCACGCTGTTCCAGTTGACGTTGAAATTCAGGGCCGGGTCGCTGGGGGCGTAATACGGTATCGCCCCAGACAGCAAGGCCGCACCCTCGTAGATTTGATAGAACGGATTCGGGCAAACCACGGTCGCGTGAGGGCGGGTCGTGTCAATCACCGTTTGGGCAAAGGCAAACAGGGCCTCGCGCGAGCCGTTCACCGGCAACACCTGGGTGACGGCGTTCAAGACCACGCCGTAGCGGCGTTGCATCCAACCGGCACAGGCATCGCGCAAGGCAGGCAGTCCAGCCGTGGCAGGGTAGGCGGCCAAGGCTTGGGTGGCGTGGGTCAGCGCGTCCAACACCAATGGGGGCGTGGCGTGGCGTGGCTCACCAATACCTAGGCTGATAGGGCTGTAGGCGGAGTTGGGCGTGATGGGGGCAAATAGCTGTTTCAGCCGCTCAAATGGATAGGGCTGGAGGCGAGAAAGCAGGGGGTTCATGACTGCTATTATCCCTGCCCCCAGCCCATGAATACCCAGCTCCCCCCCCCATCATCTTGGCTTGACCTGAGCGGTGCCAAAGAATTTGCCGCTGACGATGTCCAGTTGCGCGAGCTGATTGCTACTTTTCAAGACAGCCTGAGCCAAGAAATTGCCGCGATCCAGGCCGGATTGGGTGCCAACCACCCCATGAAGGTTGAACATTCGCTGCACGCGCTCAAAGGGTTCATGTCTTTGTTTGCGCATCCGGTCTTGGCTCAAGCTGTGACCGATCTGTACCAGAACAGCCGTAACCAAGGGCTGGACGCAACGCGTGTCACGTTTGAATCGATCCTGCCTAATTTAGAGGCACTTTTGGGCGAGGTTCGCGCCTGGTCCAGCCGTTTATGATCACCCCTCTCTTTAATGAGGCTTTTCGGTGCGTCTGAATTCCATCAAGTTATCGGGTTTCAAGTCCTTCGCGGAACCCACCAATTTTCTATTGCCCGGCCAGTTGGTCGGTGTGGTGGGCCCCAACGGCTGCGGCAAATCCAACATCATGGACGCCGTACGCTGGGTGCTGGGCGAAAGCCGGGCCAGCGAGTTGCGCGGCGAGTCCATGCAGGACGTCATCTTCAACGGCACCACCACCCGCAAAGCAGCCAGCCGCTCCAGCGTGGAGTTGGTGTTTGACAATGCCGACCATCGTGCGGGCGGCCAGTGGAGCCAGTTCACCGAAATTGCCGTCAAGCGCGTACTGACCCGTGACGGCACCAGCAGCTACTACATCAACAACCAGCCCGTGCGACGCCGCGACGTGCAAGACGTGTTCTTGGGCACCGGCTTGGGCCCGCGTGCCTACGCCATCATTGGTCAGGGAACCATCAGCCGCATCATCGAATCCAAGCCTGAAGAGCTGCGTCTTTTCTTGGAAGAAGCCGCGGGCGTGTCCAAGTACAAAGAGCGCCGCCGTGAGACCGAAAACCGTCTGTCGGACACGCGTGAAAACCTGACGCGCGTTGAAGACATCTTGCGCGAACTCAACGCCAATTTAGAGAAGCTGGAAAAGCAAGCCCAGGTGGCCAACCATTACCACGCGCTGCAAGCCGACGTGACCTTGAAACAGCAGCAGCTGTGGTTCTTGCGCCGTGCCGAAGCCGAAGCTGACCAAGTGGGCCTGAAAACCCAAGCTGACAAAGCCGTCAACGACCTCGAGTCGCGCTTGGCCGATCTGCGCCACATCGAAGCCGATTTGGAAACCGTGCGCCAAGCACACTATGCTGCTGGCGACCAAGTCAACCAAGCCCAAGGCGCTTTGTACGAGGCCAGTGCCGAAGTGGGGCGCTTGGAAGCTGAAATTCGCTTTGTGGTGGAAGGTCGCCAACGCGCCGAAGCACGCTTGGTGCAAATCAAAGAACAAACGGCGCACTGGGCGCAGCAAAGCGAGCAAGCGCAGCAAGAAATTGAATCCTTGGCCGAACACGCCTTGAACGGCGAAGAGCAGGCCACGCTCTTGGCCGCCCAGGTCGAAGAGCAGGCCATGCAATTGCCCGAGCTCGAAGAGGCCCTTCGCACCGCCCAACAACGCAGCAACGAGCAGCGTGGCAGCGTGGTGCAGGTGCAGCAGCACATCCAGGTACTGGCCGCTGACCAGCGCAACATCGAAGAGCAATCGCGTGCGCTCACCGCTCGTCATGAGCGTTTGAGTGCCGACCGCAACGCCTTGGCCACGCCAGACGACGAGCGTCTGAGCCACCTGCAAGCGCAGCTCCAAGAGGCGCAAGCCCAGGCCGATGTGACGGCAGCGCAACTTGAAGAATTACAGGCCAGCGTGCCCCAGTTGGATGAAGCACGTCGCCAAGCCCAGCAGGCCGTCAATGCTGAGCAAACCAAGCAAGCCGATATCTCGGCACGCCTGGAAGCCCTCAAAGCGCTGCAAGAAAAAGTACAAACCGACGACAAACTCAAGCCTTGGCTATCCAAGCACGGGTTGGACGGATTGCAAGCGCTGTGGAGCCGCATCCACATCGACACGGGTTGGGAAAACGCCTTGGAGGCCGCTTTGCGCGAACGCATGGCCTCGCTGGAAGTCAGCCGTCTGGACATGGTGCGCTCATTCAGCAATGACGCACCCCCGGCCAAGCTGGCTTTCTACACCCCCCCCATGGCGGCGGTGCCTGAAGCCCAAACGTCCTTGCCGCGTTTGTCTGATCTGTTGCGCCTCAATGACGCGGGTCAAAAAGCCCTCCTGACCGATTGGCTCAGCGGCTGCTTCACCGCCCCCAACTTGGACGAGGCGCTGGCCAAGCGCAGCAGCTTGCAGCCTGGTCAGGTGATTTACGTGCCCAGTGGCCACGCCATCAGTGCTCACAGCGTGAGCTTTTATGCCCAAGACAGCGCGCAATCGGGCCTGCTGGCGCGTGCACAAGAAATTGAAAATCTCGACAAGAGCACCAAGGCCCAGGCCTTGATCAGCGATGAAGCCCGCCATGCCCTGGTGCGTGCCGAAGCTGCTTACAGCGACGCTTCGCAGCGCCTGTTGAGCATCCGCAACGAAGCCTCGGCCGCACAAACCAACGCGCACGCCTTGCAGGTCGAGACCTTGCGATTGTCCCAACTGGCCGAACAAACCCGCGCTCGCAGCGAGCAAATCAGTGGCGACTTGGGTGAAGTTGAGGTCCAACTGACTGATTTGCAAGAACGTCGTGTAGACGCCGAAGCGCGCTTTGAAGAACTCGATATGCAATTGGCTGACAGCCAAGAGCGCCATGCCCAATTGGACGAAGCCGTCATCAACGCCGAGCGCCGTTTGAACGACAGCCGTGAGCAACAACGAAGCCTTGAGCGCCAAGCCCAAGAAGCCCAGTTCACGCAACGCAGCTTGGCCACACGCGAGGCCGAACTCAAACGCATCATCGACACGGCCACCCAACAGGCGGCCAGCGTCGCCGTAGAAGAGCAACGGGTGCAAGAAGACTTGACCCGTTTGACCGATGCTGCGGCACAAGCCGGCCTGCAAAACGCCTTGAATATCAAGCTCGAACGCGAAGCCACCTTGGGCGCCAAGCGCAGCGAGTACGACGACTTGACCACCAAGTTGCGTGCCAGCGATGAACGTCGTTTGCAGCTCGAGCGTGAGCTCGAGCCTTTGCGCCAACGCATCACCGACTTTCAGCTCAAAGAACAAGCAGCCCGCTTGGGTTTGGAGCAATACACCCAACTGCTGGCCGATGCGCAAGCAGACCTCGATGCGGTGGCCGCATCCATTCAAGTCAACAACGTGCGCTTGGGTGGTTTGCAAGGCGAGATCGATCGCCTGCACCGCGAAGTGGCTGCCTTGGGTGCCGTCAACTTGGCTGCACTTGAAGAGTTGTCATCCGCCACCGAGCGCAAGACCTTCTTAGACTCTCAGTCGGCTGACTTGAACGAAGCCATGAACACGCTGGAGGATGCGATTCGCAAGATCGACGGCGAAACCCGCGAACTGCTGGGCGGCACTTTCAAAATCGTCAACGAGCACTTTGGCAAGATGTTCCCCGAGCTGTTTGGCGGGGGCAATGCGCGTTTGGTGATGACGGGTGAAGAAATTTTGGATTCGGGTGTGCAGGTGATGGCCCAACCACCGGGCAAGAAAAACCAAACCATCCACTTACTGTCGGGTGGCGAAAAAGCACTGACCGCGATTGCGTTGGTGTTTGCGATTTTTCAACTCAACCCGGCCCCGTTTTGCTTGCTCGACGAGGTGGATGCGCCACTGGATGACGCCAACACCGAGCGTTACGCCAAGCTGGTGTCGAGCATGTCCAAAGAGACCCAGTTCCTCTTTATTTCGCACAACAAGATCGCCATGGAAATGGCAGAACAACTCATCGGCGTGACCATGCAAGAACAAGGTGTCTCTCGCATCGTCGCCGTTGACATGGAGTCGGCCGTCTCCATGGTCGACGCCGTTTGACATCAAAGTAAGCCATGAGCAGTCTTCAAATAGGTTTAGCCATCGCCGGAGGTGTGCTGTTGGCAGGTGTGGTGGCCCACAGCACCTGGACCTCACGCAAAAACAAACCACGTCAAGCCGAGCCAATGCCGGAGGCCGCGAGCAGCGCAGCTGACCATGCCGGGCCCGCCTTACAAGCGCAACCGCAAGAGCCTACTTTTGATGACCCCCATCCTGAGCTGACAGACACGGCTGGGTTCTCGTCCCCAGTGTATAGTGACGATCCGGTCGCCGACATGGCCCGGGTCATGATGCAACAAGCCACCCAGCATGCCCAGCGTGTACCCGATGAAGCTGAGTTACAACGCTTGGCCGCCGACAAGGCCGCCGACCGTGCCGCTGAAGCCCGTGTCAGTGCGCAACGTGCGATGCAACACACCGCAGACACGCACGACAAAGGCTTTGCGCCAATGATTGCCAAGGTCATGGACGATGCATCGTCCATGACACTTCCTACCGAAAAACGACCCAGCCTGGATGCCTTGATCGACGTGTTGGCACCGGTTGAAATTGACAGTCCCATCTCTGGCGAAGCGACGCTGGCGGCCTTGCCTGCCAGTCGCCGTGTGGGCAATAAACTGTTCACCCTGGAAGGTTTGAATGCCGAGACCGGTTTGTGGGAGTCGCCTCGCAATAGCCAGCGCTACAGCGCTTTCCAGGCAGGCGTGCAATTGGCCAACCGGATGGGCGCTTTGAACGAAATTGAGTTTTCAGAATTCGTGGTCAAGACCCAAAGCTTTGCCGATGCCATCAACGGTGCGCCCGAATTTCCCGACATGCTCGAAGAAGTGGCGCGCGCCCGCGAGCTCGACAGCTTTGCCAGCGCCCACGATGCACAACTGAGCTTTACCCTCAAAGCCACCAAGTCGGCGTGGAGTCCGGGCTATGTCCAACAAAACGCAGCACGCTTGGGTTTTGTTGCGGGCGTCATTCCTGGACGCATGGTGGTTCCAGCCCCTGCCGTGGGCTTGCCACCGGTGCTGGGCTTGATGTTTGACACCCAAGCCGCGATGGCCGAAGACCCGGCCCAGTCGGCGATTCGAGAACTGACCTTGTCGTTGGACGTGCCCCAGGTTGATCGCCAAGAAGAGCCGTTCGCACGCATGGTGCAAACCGCACACGAACTCGCGCGCGTGATGGACGGCACGGTGACCGACGACAACGGCCAGCGTTTGTCAGAAGCCGCCATCGGTGGCATTGCCCGCGATTTGCAAGCCTTGTACGACACGCTGGATGCGCGCGACCTGTCGGCAGGCTCGCCGCAAGCGCGACGTTTGTTCAGTTGAAAAGTTCCTAGGCCTGTCTTTGAGGTCTGGGTTGATATTGATGCATACCACTGACCCCTTTGCCCGAGCAAATGAGCTGCATGCGCAGTTGCACCAGCACGGGCATGAGTATTACGTGCTGGATGCGCCGACGATTCCGGATGCTGAGTACGACCGCTTGTTTCAAGAGTTGCAAGCACTCGAAGCAACGCACCCCGAGCTGATCACGTCCGACTCACCCACACAGCGCGTGGGCGGTAAACCTTTGGATGCCTTTGTCAGCGTGCGCCATGCCGTGCCCATGCTGAGCATTCGCACCGAGACCGACACCGAGGCCACGGGTGCCGAGGCTTTTGATGCACGCATTCGCAAAGAACTCTCGTTGACCGAGTCGGCCCCGTGGGTGGACTATGTGACTGAGTTGAAGTTTGATGGATTGGCCATGAGCCTGCGCTACGAACATGGCGTGCTAGTGCAAGCGGCCACACGTGGCGACGGCGAGATGGGTGAGGACGTCACCCAAAACATTCGTACGATTGGACAAATTCCGCTCAAGTTGCACCGCCCACTGCCTGGCGATTCTTTGTTTGACGAACTCGCTTTGTGTGTGCCCGATGTGCTCGAAGTGCGTGGCGAGGTCTACATGGCCCGGGCTGACTTTGAGGCCCTCAATGAACGACAACGTTCACGCATTGCTGCTGGAGAAAAAGGCGAAAAAACCTTTGTCAACCCACGCAATGCCGCGGCCGGTGCGGTGCGTCAACTCGACCCGAGCATCGCTGCACAACGCCCTTTGAGTTTTTTCGCTTATGGCTTGGGGGACATCACGCCTGCTGAACAAGGCGGTCCTGATTTTCAAACCCACCACGACTTGCTGATGGCGCTGCGTGACTGGGGCTTTCCGGTGGCCGAACAAACCAGCACGGTGCAAGGCGCGGCAGGCTTGGTGGCGTTTCATCAGCGCATGGGACAAGCACGCGATGCGTTGCCGTTTGACATCGATGGCGTGGTCTACAAAGTCAACCGCCTCGACTGGCAGAGACAACTGGGTTTTGTCACACGTGAGCCGCGTTGGGCCGTCGCGCACAAATACCCGGCGCAAGAACAACTCACCACCGTGCAAGCCATTGAGGTGCAAGTCGGCCGAACCGGCAAGCTCACCCCCGTGGCCAAGTTGGCGCCGGTGTTTGTGGGCGGCGTCACCGTAACCAATGCCACCTTGCACAACGAGACCGAAGCACGTCGCAAAGACGTGCGTGTGGGCGACACGGTGGTGGTGCGCCGTGCCGGAGATGTGATTCCGGAGGTGGTGTCTGTCCTCACTGAAAAGCGCTTGCAGGACGCGCAACTCTTCACCATGCCGCACACCTGCCCAGTGTGTGGCAGCGCCGCCGTGCGTGAAGAAGACGAGGTGGATTTCCGCTGCACCGGCGGTTTGTTTTGCAGCGCACAGCGCAAACAAGCCATCCTGCATTTCGCGCACCGTCGCGCGGTAGAAATTGAAGACCTGGGCGATAAGTTGGTGGAGCAACTGGTCGATGCCGGCGTGGTCAACACCTTGCCGGATGTTTACCGGTTGGGTTTCACCGCCTTGGCCAGCTTGGATCGCATGGCCGAAAAATCAGCCAACAACGTGCTGGCCAGCATCGAGAAATCCAAACACACCACGCTGCCGCGTTTCTTGTTTGGCTTGGGCATTCGCCACGTGGGCGAAGCCACGGCCAAAGAACTGGCACGTCACTTTGGCAAGCTCGACGCGATCATGGACGCCACGCTGGATCAACTGCTGCAAGTTGCCGATGTGGGCCCGGTGGTCGCGCAAAGCTTACGCACCTTTTTTGACCAAGCGCACAACCGCGAAGTGGTGGAGCAACTTCGCGCCTGTGGCGTGCATTGGCAGGAGGGCGAGGCCACTGCCGGCGCCAGCCTACCCCTGGCGGGTCAGACCTTTGTCTTGACCGGTACCCTGCCCACCTTGAGCCGCGACCAAGCCAAAGACATGCTCGAAGCGCTGGGTGCCAAAGTGGCGGGCAGCGTGAGCAAAAAAACCCACTGCGTGGTGGCCGGTGCAGAGGCAGGAAGCAAACTCGACAAGGCGCAAGAACTGGGCATCAAAGTGCTCGATGAGACCGGTTTGTTGGCGATGGTCGCCGAGCACGCGCACAGCACCTGGGATAGCAGCACCGACGAAGTGCAGGCTGCACCATAAAGGAAAAGCCCATGGCCGTGCACGACATTCTCAAAATGGGCGATCCACGCTTGCTGCGCGTGGCCCAAGCGGTGACACACTTCAACACGCCTGAACTTGAAGCCTTGCTCAAAGACTTGCATGACACCATGCAGGTAGCCAACGGCGCGGGTTTGGCTGCACCGCAAATTGGCGTGGATTTGCAGGTGGTGATCTTTGGTTCGGGTGCGTTCAACCCGCGTTACCCCGATGCACCCGTGGTTCCCTACACAGTGCTTATCAACCCTGTGCTCACGCCCATTGGCCAAGAGCTAGAAGACGGATGGGAAGGCTGCCTGTCGGTGCCCAGTTTGCGTGGCGTGGTGCCACGCTTTAAGCGCTTGCGCTACCAAGGCTTTGACTCACAGGGCCTGCCGATTGACCGCACGGTCGATGGGTTTCACGCCCGAGTGGTGCAACACGAGTGCGACCACCTGATGGGCGTGCTGTATCCGATGCGGGTGCGTGATTTTTCGCGCTTTGGCTTCACCGAGGTACTGTTCCCGGACCTAGACGCCGCAGACGAATAAGCTTGCCCAGAGAATTTGGCGCGTGTGCTTCGTTGCGATCACGCCTGTTGCAAGGCGCTCAATAACTCAGTTTCAATTTCCAACTGAGCTTTGTTTTGCTGCAAAGCGGCGCCGTCGATCAAAAAGGTGTCTTCCACCCGCTCACCCAAGGTGCTGATCTTGGCCAAAAACAAGTTGACCTTGTGGTTGGCCAGCACGCGCGCCACGCTGTAGAGCAAGCCCACACGGTCGCTGGCCGAAATGCTGAGTAGCCATTTTTGTGCCCGCTCGTCGGGTTGCAAGGAGACGCGTGGCGCAATCGGAAAGCTCTTGACGCGGCGTGACACCCGTCCACGTCCTGGGGCAGGTAAGGGGCCTGCGGCTTCTATGGTGTGTGACAAACCCGACTCCACCATGTTGACGAGTTCTCGGTAGTGGTCTTGCAGACGCGCGGCCACCACTTGGAAGGTGTCAATGGCATAGCCGTTGCTGGCGGTGTGAACCTTGGCGTCCAAGATGTTGAAGCCAGCTTGGTCAAAAAAGCCGCAGATGCGGGCAAACAAATCGGCTTGGTCCGGTGCATACACCATCACTTGCAGGCCTTCGCCCACAGGTGACATACGGGCGCGCACCATCACGCCAACAGTTTTGTCGTCGGTTTTGGCTTGCGCCAAGCTACGCGACAACTGGCGTGTGTGCCAGGCAATGTCGGAGGCATCATGGCGCATGAAATAACCCACATCCAGGGTTTGCCAAAGGTCTTTGTGGGCTTCAAAAGGCAGGGCATACAGCGCCAACAAGGTCAGTGCCTCGCGCTTGCGCGCCTCTACCTCTGCATCAGGATCTGGCGCTCTGCCTCCCAAGGCACGCAGGGTGTAGCGGTACAGGTCTTCGAGCAATTTGCCTTTCCAAGCATTCCATACCTTGGGGCTGGTACCTCGGATGTCAGCCACGGTGAGCAGATACAGCGCAGTCAAATTGCGCTCATTACCCACGCGCTTGGCAAAGCCTTGAATCACATCGGGATCGCTCAGGTCTTGCTTTTGGGCAATGTGGCTCATGGTGAGGTGCTCAGACACCAAGAACTCAATCAGGTGCGCATCCTCTTTGGCAATGTGGTGGTCTTTGCCAAATCGGCGAACCTCTGCGCGTCCCAGTTGCGAGTGGTCGCCCCCTCTGCCTTTGGCAATGTCATGAAACAGCGCCCCGGCGTACAAGATCCATGGCTTGTCCCAGCCAGCTGCGAGTTGGGAGCAAAACGGGTATTCGTGGGCATGCTCGGCCATGAAGAATCGACGCACATTGCGCAACACCATCAAGATGTGTTGGTCTACGGTGTAGACATGAAACAAGTCGTGCTGCATCTGGCCCACGATGCGACGAAACACCCACAGGTAGCGACCCAGCACCGAGGTTTGGTTCATCAATCGCATGGCGTGGGTGATGCCTTCAGGCGCCTGCAAGATGCGCATGAAGGTGGCTCGGTTGACGGGATCGGCTCGGAAGGCAGCGTTCATCATGCCGCGCGCGTTGTACAGGGCGCGCAGGGTGCGGGCTGACAAGCCTTTGATGCCCACGGTGGACTCATACAGCCAGAAGGTTTCCAAAATCGCGTGTGGCTCGCGCAGGTACAAATCGTCGCTGCTGACCTCTAGCATGCCGGCTTTGTCGGCAAAGCGCTCG
Organism: uncultured Burkholderiales bacterium; assembly: GCA_903845315.1. The sequence continues at coordinate 656 of CAIMWY010000223.1, read as the reverse complement.
TTGATTGGGTGCAACACTTGTGGTGTGGCATTGAGTCGTTCTTCGATGTTGAGCAATAAAATTTGGTTCAACTGCGTCACGGCTTTGGCGGCCCAGTAATACCGTTTCATCAGCGCTTCGCTGGCAGCCCGGGCATTCAAGCTGCCGTCTTCTTGTCGACCTAAACCCATCTGTTGCCCAACTGCGTGTTGCAGGTCAAACACCAAGCGGTCTTCGCGTCGCTTGGCTGCTAGATGCAATCGTGTGCGAATCAAGGCCAAAGTGTCTTCGTTGCGCTCTATTTGTTTGGCCTCAAACGCTGTGGCCAAACCGCTGTGCGCCAAGTCTTGCCAGCTTCGGCCAAAGCCCGCTGCCCTGGCGACCCACAAAATCACTTGCAAGTCGCGCAAGCCTCCAGGTGACTCTTTGCAGTTGGGTTCTAGCGAGTAGGGTGTGTTTTCAAACTTGGTATGACGCTGGTTGAGCTCTAAGGTCTTGGCGGTGAAAAAAGCCTTGGGGTCCATTGCCGCGTCAAAACGTTGCAGAAATGCGTTAAACAATTCCACGCTGCCCGTGACCCATCGCGCTTCCAGCAGCGAGGTTTGAACTGTGATGTCTGCACTGGACTCATCGATGCATTCGTCCACGTTGCGAACGCTGGAGCCAATTTCTAGGCC
>CAIMWY010000222.1 GCA_903845315.1 uncultured Burkholderiales bacterium | reverse complement strand
GAGCTCAATGCACTTGAAGCCGCCAGTGATTTAGAAGGCCTTGAAGCCCAAGAAAAGTCAGCCGCATTGGCCTACCAAACCGAGGCCAAAAAGCTATCCCAACAACGCAAAAAAGCGGCACCTAAACTGGCTCAGGCTGTGACCAGTGCCATGCAAAACTTGGGCATGCAAGGCGGCCGCTTTGAAGTGGCTTTGATCAGTCTAGAGCAAGCGGCCCAACACGGCCTAGAAGACATTCAGTTCTTGGTGGCAGGACACGCTGGCAGCACCCCAAGGCCTGTTGGCAAGGTGGCATCGGGCGGCGAACTCTCTCGCATTGCATTGGCCATTGCGGTCACCACCAGCGAACTGGGCGAAGCCGGTACTCTGATTTTTGACGAAGTCGATTCAGGCGTGGGCGGCGCTGTGGCTGAAACTGTGGGTCGGCTCATGAAACAACTGGGCATGCACCGCCAAGTATTGGCCGTCACGCATTTGCCGCAAGTCGCTTCGTGCGCAGACCATCACCTGCTGGTCAGCAAAGCCAGCAGCAAAGAAGGTGTGAGCAGCAGCGTGACGCCCATTGCAGGTGAGCAACGCGTCACTGAAATTGCCCGCATGCTTGGCGGAGAAAAGTTATCGGCCACCACGCTGGCACATGCCCGCGAAATGCTCACCAAGTAAGTTCCAGAAATTTTTCCCCTATGGAAATCGTCTTAATTACAGGCATGTCGGGTTCTGGGAAGTCTGTGGCTTTGCACGCCCTAGAAGACGCTGGTTTTTATTGTGTCGACAACCTGCCCCCAGAACTGCTCATTCCTTTTGCTGAATTAGAGCGCGATCAAAAAGAAGAGCGTGTGGCGATCGCCATTGATGTTCGCAGTGCCACCTCATTGCCCCTCATGCCAAGTCAGCTTGAAGTTCTTCGAAACCTTGGCTTCAAAGTCACTTCCATTTATCTTGACGCAGCCTCTGACACCTTGCTCAGACGTTACTCTGAAACCAGACGACGCCACCCCTTGTCGGGCCGAAATTCTGTTGAAGGCGAACGCGCGCTGACCGAATCAATTGAATACGAACGCGAACTCTTGTCTCGCTTAAGAGAAAACGCGCACGTCATCGACACCAGTTTGCTTCGCGCAGCTCAACTCCAAAGCTACGTGAAGTCTTTGGTGAATTCGCCCACTGCCAAACTTACCTTGGTCTTTGAGTCGTTTGCTTTCAAACGCGGCATTCCATTGGACGCCGACTATGTGTTTGATGTTCGAATGCTGCCAAACCCACACTATGAATCAGCTCTGCGGCCCTTGTCGGGCAAGGACGAGCCCGTTCAAAAGTTTTTAGAAACTTACGAAGAAGTCAATTTGATGCAAAGTCAAATTGAAAACTTTCTAGATCAGTGGCTACCTGCACTTGAAAAAGACCATCGCAATTACATCACGGTTGCCATTGGTTGCACAGGGGGTCAACATCGTTCTGTGTACTTGGTCGAAAAACTCAGCCAACGCTTTACAGCAAAGTGGCTCACACTCAAGCGTCACAGAGAGTTAGACAGCAAATGACGCACGGGTGTTGGCAAACCCAACACCATCCAATCATTCTCAGAAAACCAAGCGCCGGCATTGGGTACATGTGGTGTTATTTTCATTCGCACCTTCACCACATGACAATGCAAATCTTTGTGAGTGAGGACGTGCTTGAAGGCTGGCAACACCTCTAAGTCCATGGCGGCTGAAGAATTTTTTATTGCAGCTGTGTCCAATTTTTTGAGCTTGGCCTTAGATTCAAAAACCGCACGCAATGACGCTTCTGAATCAAATAAAGGCAAGCTGT
>CAIMWY010000221.1 GCA_903845315.1 uncultured Burkholderiales bacterium | reverse complement strand
GCCGCTTGGGTGCGTCCCGACCACTATGTGTTTGCCACGGCCAACTCAGCCGCAGAACTCACCACACAGCAGCAAACGCTGCGCGCTTACTTTTCATAACTACAAACGGAGACTCTCATGACACGTCGCTACTTTTTACACACCGCCCTGGCCACGGCTGCGGGCTTGAGCGCTACACCCTTGTGGGCGCAAAGCGCCGCATGGCCCGACAAACCCATCAAAGTGGTGCTATCGCAGCCGCCAGGCTCAGGCCCCGACAACGTGGCGCGTCTGCTGGGCGAACGCATCAGCAAGTCCTTGGGCCAGCCTTGGGTGATCGACAACAAACCCGGCGGCCAAAACATCATCGGTGCGCAGGCGGCTGCACGTTCTCCGGCCGACGGCTACACCTTGTACTTCGCCACCACCGCGGCCTTGGTGACCAACAAACATTTGTTCAAGACCATGCCTTACGACCCACAGAAAGACTTTGTGCCGGTTGCGTTTGTGGCCAAGAGTCCGTTTGCGGTGTTGGTGAAAGCCGAGTCATCCATTGCCTCCATTCAAGACCTGATTGCCCGTGCCAAAGCCACGCCGGGCAAGTTGTCGCTGGCCAACGAGGGTCCGCGCACCTTTGGCGGCATCATCGCGCGACTGATCAATGCCCGTACCAAGATGGAAGCCAACTTGGTGGCCTATGCCTCGGTCAGTGTGGCGGTGCAAGACGTGCTGGGTGGGCATGCCGAAGCTGTGGTGGCCGACTTGGCTTCGACGGCGCAACTGGTGCGCCAAGGTCGCCTGCGTTTGTTGGCCGTGACGTCGGGCAAGCGTTTGGCAGGATGGGAGCAAGTGCCTGCCTTGTCGGAGCTGCTGCCCAACTTTGAAATGGTGGGTTGGTTCGCCTTGATGGCCCCCACGGGCACGCCAGCAGCGGCGATTCAAAAGCTCAACGTTGAAGTCAACAAGTTGCTGGGCGAGCCCGAGTTTGCGCAACGCATGCTCACCATGGGCCCGATTGCTGAGCCCATGGGCGGACCCGAGAAGGCCGAAGCCTTCTTGAACCGTGAGCATGAGCGCTGGGCCGAAGTGGCCAAAGAGATTGGCCTGTTGCCCGAATAACGCTGTTCAAGGGCCCTCACGCAGGGCCCTCACTCCGAGCGCTTACTTCTTCTTGGCCATGCCTTCAGCCGAGCAAGGGTTCTCGGTCGAGCAACGGTCACCAATCACACCCACGGCTTGAATTTCAATTTCAATGCCGGGGCGTGCAAAGTTGGTCACGGTGATCAATGCGCTGCCAGGGTAGTTGCCGTTTTGGAAAAAGTCTTTGCGCATCTCCACAAAGCGGTCGCCATAGCGGGACTCTTTGATGAACACCGTCATGGTGACGATGTTGGCCAAGCTGCCGCCGGCTTTGCGCATCACTTGGTCGATCTGCGACACCACCTGTTTGGTTTGTGCTTCGAAGTTGTTGGAAATGTCTTTGCCGTCGTTGTCGCGGGTGGCGGTTTGACCTGCGACCCACACCGTCTTGCCGCCTTCGGTGATCACGCCGGGCGAGAAAGCACGTGACAACTGGAACGGCGTTTTTTCCATGTACTCAGCCGCAGAGGCAGCGGGCAGGTACACACCGGCGAGTGTCAGCAAGGCAAGAATCGAAGAAGCGAAATTTTTCATAGGGCTCTCTGTGTCAAAACATGGTCAAGATCAACCACCGCCCGAATGTAATTCAGACCGAGCGCCTTTACTCCATTTACTCCGCTTGCACCCCCGCCAGTCGAATGGCTTTGCGGGTTTGTTCGATGTCTCGCGTTAAAAACTCGCGGAAGGCTTCGCCTGTGCTGCTGTGCGGCACCGCGCCATGCACGGCAAACCCTTCTTTGATGTCTTTGCTTTGCAAGGTCTGCGCCAATTGACGACGCAGCTGATCGGACACCTCAGCGGGCAAACCTTTGGGGCCCATCAAGCCAATCCAACTGGTGAACTCAAAGCCGGGCAAGGTTTCGGCCAACGAGGGAACCGGGCCTAAGGGTTGCGTGCCTTTGGGCATGCTGTGGCCCAAAATTTTGAGCCGTCCACCTTTGACCAAGGCCATGGCGACAGGCGCTGGGGTAAGCGTCCAGTCGGTTTCGCCACTCACCACCGAGCCCACCGATTGGCTGCCGCCTTTGTAGGGCACGTGCAGCGCTTCAAACCCCGCCGCTGCACTCAAGGCCACACCGGCCAAATGGCTCACTGAGCCCGGCCCGGCAGAAGCCATGTTGAACTTGCCGCCCTGTGCTTTGGCGTAGGCCACAAACTCCGACAGTTTGTTCACCGGCAGGGTGGTGCGACACACCAGCACATTGGGCAGTAGAGCGACGAGCGAGATCAAGTCAAAGTCTTTCAGCGGGTCGTAGCTGATGGCTTTTTGCAGCAAGGGCGCCACCGTGACAGAACTGCTGGATGCCGCCATGAGGGTGTAACCATCGGGGGTGGCCACCTTGCCTGCATCAATGCCCACCGCACCTGCGGCACCGGCCTTGTTGTCGACCACCAAGGCTTGCCCCAGCAAGGGCGTGAGTTGTTGGCCCAGCAAACGGCTGATGGTGTCTACCGAACTGCCTGGCGCATTGGGGACGATCAAGCGCACGGGGCGAGCGGGGTAGCGCGGTAGCGCGGGCTTTGGGCCCACAGCGCGCTGGGCGTTGTCAAACTGCTGCCGCAGAGCAACGCGCTATGGATCAGTTGTCGACGTGAAATTTCAGAGTTCAACATGGGTGCTTGGGGTTGAGGTGTTGAGGACTTGGCAGGGCTTTAGCCTTGCATCTGCGCTTGCAAGGCGAGCGCCATCAAGCCTTTGAAATGAGCGAAAGTTTCTAGCATTTCAAAATGGTTCAAGCCAGCGCCCCAGCGGAAACTCAAATCAGTCCCCCTGTCGGACAGGCCTTGGGCAAACTCACGGGCTTGGCGCTTGAACTCGGGCGACTCTTGCTCTCCACACATCAGCACCACAGGCATGGTGAAGTTGTGCAGGTGGCGTTGCGGGCTCAAGTCTTGCAAAGTTTTGGGTGAGAAGCGCACATAGTTGCTGCGTGCAGACAGACTCACAGGTTCGAGTTCATACATGCCGCTGCAACACAACAGCGCATGAATGGGCGTCTTGCTGAAGCCTTGTTGGCTCCAGTTGTAAGACCCTAGGCAAGCCGCCAAATGCGCGCCCGATGAGTGGCCCACCACATGAATGCGCTGTGGGTCAGCGCCCATCTCGGTGGCGTGTCGGGCTGTGAAGGCGAGCGCACGTTGCAGCTGATCGGCCATGGTCAACAAGCTGCCGTCGACATCGGTCACAGCCGAAAAATCGGGCACCACCAAATGCGCACCGCGCTCAAGCAGCCAGGCTGCAGCCATGGCGTAGTCCTGTGCCTGACCGCGTCGCCATGCGCCACCGTGGATGAAAAACACCAGCGGTGCATTGGGCGCTCGGCTGGGGTACCAATCGAGCGCTTCTACCTCTGTGGGGCCATACGCCATGCGTTGCACCAGCGTGCCTTGCTTGAGCAGGGTGGCACGGGCCTGGGCGCTGTGTGCAGCGCAGCGCGTCAGCACCTCGGCCATGTTGTCGGCATGTTGCGTTTGGTCATAGGCCGAGTCGAGTTGGGCTTGCGTGAGGTCTCGCCAGACGGTGGCGGTCATTCGATCACGGTGCCTGAGGCCTTGATGGTGCTTCTGCGTGAAGCGCTTTCGCTGCGGATGTGGCGACGAAACTCGTCTGGGCCTGCACCCACAAAGTCGTACGACTTGCCTTCGATTTCTTTGCTGCGAAAGTCGGGCTCGCTGATCACGGCCAAGATGTCGCGGTGCATACGGTTGACCAAGGCAGGTGCAAAGCTGGCGGGCGCAAACACACCCACCCACACATTGGCATCCACCTCAGGAAAACCCAACTCGGTCATGGTGGGCACATCGGGATAGGCCGCTGCACGGGTTTTGCCGCCGTAGGCCAAGGGCTTGATGCGCTTGCTCGCAATATGCGCCCGCGCCGACACAATGCCCGACCACGTGAGCGGCACTTCACCACTCACCACCGCGGTCACCGCTTGCGGAATACCGCGGTAAGGAATGTGCACGATGAACACACCGGCCTTTTGCTTGAGCATTTCTGTCGCCAACTGAGGTTGGCTGCCTGGCCCATACGAGGCATAGGACAAAGACCCTGGTTTTTCATTGGCCAAGACCAACAACTCTTTGAGGTTGTTGGCAGGCAGACTGGCGTTGGCCACCAGCATTTGGCTAAAGGCCACCAACTGCGTGACGGGCGCAAAGTCTTTCTCGGCGTCATAGGGCAGCTTGCTGTAGAGGTGGGGGTTGATGGTGAAGGTGGCGTCGGTGGTGAACAGCAGGGTGTGGTTGTCGGTGGCGCGCGCCACTGCTTCGGCGCCAATCAAGGTGTTGGCACCTGGGCGGTTGTCGATGGTGATGGGTTGCTGCCATTTGTCTTGCAGACGTTGGGCCAGGGCCCGTGCCATCACATCCACGCCTCCCCCTGCTGGGTAGGGCACGATCAACTTGATCGGCCTGGTGGGCCACTCTTGCGCTCCGGCAGAACCTGCGGCGACACCCAGTGCCGTTAACAAAACCATCATCCAATGCTTCATGTGTATGTCCTCAAACCTGCGGGTAGGATGCAACGCGTCGCCACATCTTGGCCCCTTCAAATTGGCACTGATCATGACACAGCCCATGGCCTTTCCTGCACTGCCCGAAGTTCAGTTCGCACGTATTCCATTGGATGCTCAAGTGCGCTACCTGGGTGACCGTTTTTCTTACATCGAGGCGGGGCCTGTCGATGCGCCTTGTGTGTTGTTTTTGCATGGGATTGGCAGCAATGCCACTTACTACCGCTTTCAGTTTGCGGCCTTGAGTCAACACTTTCGCGTGGTCGCTTGGAATGCGCCCGGCTACTGGATGAGCGACAACCTCAAGACCGAGCACCCCAGCGATGCCGACTACGCTCAAGCCGTGGCGGACTTCACGCAAGCCTTGGGGCTGCAACAGTTTGTCCTGTGTGGCAACTCGTTTGGCTCGGTGGTGGCACAGGCCTTTGCCATGCGTCATCCGCAGCGCGTGCAGCGTTTGATCTTGACAGGCACGGGTGTGGGCCAAAAGCAAGTCAGCCCAGAACGCCGAGAGAAGTTTGAGGCACGCGCTCGGCGCATCCGCTTGGGCAGCTACCAATACGGCGATGCCGGCGTGGACAACTTGGTGGGTCCCCACGCTTCACCTGAGTTGCGCGCCATGTTGGGCGAAGTCACGCGGGGCACGCAGGGGGCGGGCTTGTTGCGCGCGGTGTCGTTCAGGTTGAGTGACTTCTACACGCCCGACTTGGCATCGGCCCTGACCATGCCGGTGCTGTTGGTGCAAGGCAGCGAAGACCAGACGAACCCGCGACAAGACAATGCCGACCTGCTCTTGCCCCAATTGCCCAATGGGCGTTTGGTGGAGCTGGTCGGCATTGGACACTTGCCCGAGGTGGAAGATCCCGTCGGGTTCAACCTACTGCTGCTGGATTTTGTGGGATCACTTCACCAATAGCACAGGCACCTTGGCAATGGCCAACACCTTGTGGGCTACCGAGCCGACCACCAAGTCTTTGATGGACGAACGGCCTTTGGAGCCCATCACGATCAAGTCGAACTTGCCCGACTCCGACTCGGCCTTGATTTGTTCGGCAGGGTGCCCAAAACGAATCACCATGTCATGGGCCACGCCCATCTTGTCGAATAGCTTTTGCGCGCTGGCGATGTCTTTTTCGCTCAGACCGCGCAGGTATTCACTCACGGTGTCTTTGGGCACGTATTTTTTCAAATGTTTGAGCGCTGTGTCGTCGTGCACAGAAATGATCGTGATGTGACTCTCGTCCTTCACAGATGCAGCCATCTTGGCGGCGTACTTGGCGGCAGACAAGGCGTTTTTGGATCCATCAACGGCGACTAATAGTTTCATGCAGTGCTCCTTGGGGTTTGTGTGTGTGTTCAATGTAGGTTGAATTGGTGTGGCGTGGTGTGACTTTGATCAAGTAAGTACAAATGAAGCGACTCAAAAAGTGTTCTTTATTTAATTGATCCATAAAACAAGCCGCAACGCCTTTCGGCATTACGGCTTGTTGGCTCAGGGACAGCGCAGCTTATTTCTTGCGTGCTGAAATGGCTTTTTCAGCCATGTTCACCAGGTCCACACCCACGGTGTTTTTCCATTTGTCGTACACGGGACGGGTGACTTTGACAAAAGCGTCACGTTCGGCGGCGCTGAGCTGGGTCACGGTCACGCCCATGGCGGCAATGTCTTTGAGCACGGGTTTGTCGGCTTCGACCAAGCCTTTGCGGGCGATGACAATTTCTTGTTGTCCCGCTTCAATGGCGGCTTGGCGCACGATGGCTTGGTCAGCCGCGCTCCACGAGCTCCAAATTTCTTTGTTCACCACAAAGATCAGCGGATCGGCCATGTAGCCCCAAGTGGTGACAAACTTTTGGCCCACGGTGTGCATCTTGAGCACAGTGAACAAGAACAAGGGGTTTTCTTGGCCATCTACTGCGCCGCTTGAGAGGGCAGGCTGCGCATCGGCCCAGCTCATTTGCGTGGGGTTGGCGCCCATGGCGCTGAACATGTCGGAGAAGATGGGTGAACCCACCACACGAATCTTCATGCCCTTGAGGTCTTCGGGCGACTTGATGACGCGCTTGGAGTTGGTCAACTCACGGTAACCGTTCTCACCCCAGCCCAGTGGCACCACGCCCGATTTGTCGAGGGTTTGAAAAATTTTCTTGCCGACTTCGCCTTGGGTCAAAGCGTCCAGCGCGGCGTAGTCGGGCATCAAGAACGGCAGCGAGAACAGGTTGAGCTCTTTCACCTGCGGCGACCAGTTGATGGTTGAGCCCACGGCCATGTCGATCACACCTTGGCGCAATGCGCTGAATTCGCGCGTTTGGTCGCCTTGGATCAGCGACACACCGGGATAGAGCTTGATGTTGATGCGCCCTTGGGTACGCTCTTTCACCATGTCGGCCCACAGCTTGCCAGCTTGGCCCCACGGCGTAGGTGGCCCAAGCACCAGTGACATGCGGTATTCCGCTTTGTAGCTTGTTTGCGCAGGTGCAGCCAGCGAGAAGGCGGCCAGAGCGGTGGCCGCAGCCAGCATGCTCAAGAGGGTTCGACGAAGTTTCATGGTTGTCTCCTTATAAAAAATCAATGATCGCAGAATCAATAGCCCATATAGCGCGGAAGCCACAAGGCCAATTCTGGCCAAGCGATGACGGCCACCATCACCAAGAACATCGAAAACAGCATCCAACCGACCCAGCGCACGGTTTCTTCCATGCGCACGCCGGCAATGCGGCACGACACCATCAGGTTCACCGCCAGCGGGGGCGTGAACTGACCCAGCGCCACCTTGAGTGTGAGGATGACACCAAACCACACCGGGTCCCATTTGTAGAACTGCACGATGGGCCATAGCAAGGGGACAAAAATCAAAAAGATCGACACGCCATCGAGGAACATGCCCACGGTGATGAGCATCAAAATCAACAAGGCCAGCACGCCGTATTCACCCAAGCCCGAGTTGACGATGGCCTGCGTGATGGGGTCGATCACACCGAGCGTAGAGAGCGAATAAGCAAAGATGCCCGCCAGTGACACCACCAACAAGATGATGGCCGACAACTCACCCGATTCGCGCAAGATCACAAACAGGTCGCGCACTGCAATCGTGCGGTGAATCACCATACCCACAAACAAACCGTAGAACACGGCCACCACGGCCGCTTCGGTGGGGGTGAACCAACCCGCGCGCATGCCGCCCAAAATCAGCACCGGTGCGGCCAAGCCCCATGAGGCTTCGCGCAGGCTTTGCCAAAACTTTGGACGAGGCAAACTGGCTTCGAGTGCGCCCATTTTGTACTTGCGCGCCATCCACACGGTGGGAATGATCAAGGCCAAACCTGCCAACACGCCTGGCACCATGCCTGCTGCAAACAGTGCAGGCACCGAGGCACCCGGCACCAGCACCGAGTAGACGATGAAGGCCACCGAAGGCGGAATCAAAATATCGGTGGCCGCTGCGGCGCCCACCACACTGGCCGAGAAGGCGGCTGGATAACCAGCGCGCGACATGGCCGAAATCATCACCGCGCCCACCGCCGCCGCGTTGGCCGGGCCCGAGCCTGAGATGCCGCCCAAGAACATGGCCACCACAATCGCCACCAAGGGCAGCATGCCAGGGCCACGCCCAACGATGGCTACGGCAAAGTTCACCAAGCGCAAAGCCACGCCTGAGCGATCAAAGATAGAGCCGACCAACACAAACATCGGAATCGCCAGCAAGGGGTATTTGCCCAAGCCCGCGTAAAAGTTTTGCGGCACAGCCAACAGGCCAAACCACTGCGCATCGGCATTGGCCAAGGCAATGCAGGCAGCACCCGCCAACCCCAAGGCGGCGCCGATGGGCACACCCATCAGCATCATCACCACAAAGGCGGTAAACAGCAGGGTGGGGATCATGCGCGACGCCCTCTGCGGATGAACAGACCCAAGGCGCGGCCCGCAATGGCCACCGACATGACCGGTAACCAAATGGTGTACCACCACTGCGGCACGCCAATGCCAGGCGAGGTTTCGCCAAAGCGAATGTCGTCCCACACCATGCGGCTGCTGAGCACTGCGATCAGGCCGAACAAGACAAACACCATCATGGCGCCAATCCGTGCCAGGGCGCGCTGGCGCTCAGGCGAGCCGCTGTCGGCAAAGTACTCGATGCGAATTTGCCGGTTGCGCGCCACCGATGCCGAACCCGCCACCAAGGCCAACACGATCATCAGAAACACCGAGAACTCTTCGGTCCAAGCGAACGATTGGTTGGTGAAGTAGCGCACCAACACATTGCCAAAAGTGATCAGGGCCAACAGTCCCATCACGATGACGGTGAGCCAGTCTTCAATTTTCAAGGGGATGACCGTGACTTCGTCTTGTGCAGAAGGGTCCGGCACTTCAACGGGCAAGTGCGTCAGTTCGTGGAGATGTGGCATGGAAGGAGAGCAGTTCGATAAGCAAATCACTTTAGCATGGCATGCACGGCGGTCATCACCTGTTCGGCAGTGATGCGCGACTCGGCTTCGAGCACCGGTGCATAGCCCACTGGAATGCGCGGTGCGCCCAATCGTTTGACCTTGCAGCCCATGGCTTCGGCGGCGGTGGCCGCAATTTCGGCGCCAAAACCTGCGGCTTGCACGGCCTCGTGAACCACTAGCAAGTGGCCGGTGCGTGCGCACGAACTGAGCACCGCGTTGCGGTCCCAAGGCCAGATGGTGCGCAGGTCGATCAGCTCCACCTCAATGCCTTGTTGGGCCAGTTGGGCGCAAGCGTCCGCGCAGGTTTGCACCTGTTTGCTCCAGCTCACCAGCGTCACGCGGTGGCCCGCACGCAAGGTGTGGGCTTGACCCAGGGTGGCGGTGTGTGTGGGGTCCACCTCGCCACTCAAACCCCACAGGGTTTTGTGTTCCATATAGACCACCGGGTCGCCACTGGCTAAGGCGGCACGCAACAAGCTGTAGTTGTCTTGCGGGGTGGCGGGGCAGACGACCACCACGCCAGGCAGGTGGGCAAACCAACTCTCCAGCGACTGCGAGTGCTGGGCCGCCGAGGCGTCCCAAATCCCAATCGGCATGCGCACCACCATGGGCACGCGGCCTTGGCCACCAAACATGAAACGGTTTTTGGCGGCCTGGTTGACGATCTCGTCCATGCCACACAGCGCAAAGTCGACCACGCGCATTTCCACCACTGGGCGCAAGCCCGCCAAGGCCATGCCCACGCCCGCGCCCAAAATAGCGGCTTCGCTAATGGGGGTGTCGATCACGCGCTGGGCGCCAAACTGCGCTTGCAGACCTTTGTATTGGCCAAAAATACCGCCACGCCCAACGTCTTCGCCCAGCACCACCACGTTGGCGTCGGCGCTCATCTCGTGTTGCAGGGCCAACACCGCCGCTTCTGCGTAAGTCATCACAGCCATTGACCATCTCCCAAGGTTTGCACATCGGTGTAGGCCGCGCTGGCCAGTGGCCAGGCCGCAGCATGGGCCACGGCCACGGCGGTGTCTACCTCTGCCTGAGCCTCGCGTTCGATGGTGTCGAGCACTTGCGCCGCGCTGCCGGGCGATGACAGATAGCGTTCACGCGCGCGCGCAATCGGGTCGGTCAGCAGGGCGGCTTGCAACTCAGCCGGGTCGCGGTAGGCTGCCAGGTCCACCGACACATGGCCTTTGACGCGGTAGGTGTGGGCATGCAGCAAGCGTGGGCCACTGCCGCCACGCACGTGCGCCACCAACTTGGCTGCGCTGGCATGTACGGCCAACACGTCGTTGCCATCGACTTTCTCAGCAGGGATGTCCAAGCTCGCGGCCCGCGCTGAGGCCCCAGCACCTGCGGTCATGGGGCCACTGGCGGTGGTGGCGCTCCAGCGGTTGTCTTCGCAGATAAATAGCACTGGCAACTGGTAGACACGGGCCCAGTTAAGTGCCTCCAGGAATGGGCCGCGGT
>CAIMWY010000220.1 GCA_903845315.1 uncultured Burkholderiales bacterium | reverse complement strand
TGTGGATGACTTATCCCATGACGGTGGTCGACACGATTTTCAAAGCGCTGGCCAAAGCCATTCCTGAATCGGTGATTGCCGGCCACCACGCTGACTTGGTGATTGCCAACGTCAATGGCATCCATCCCAACGACGGCAAGTTGTGGATTTATCTGGGCGGCTTGATCGGCGGAGGCTGGGGCGCCAAGTACAACGAAGACGGCGTCAACGTCACGGTCTGCATGAACGACGGCGACACCCACAATGGACCCAGTGAACAGGTGGAAAACAAATTCCCCTTGCTGGTTCAGTACTACCGCTTGCGCGAAGACTCGGCCGGTGCCGGTCAGTTCCGAGGTGGCTTGGGCGCCGAGGCCGAGGTCACCGCACTCAGCAAGGTCAACTACCAAACCCGCATCGACCGCGTCAACAATGTGCCCTGGGGCTTGAACCAAGGCTTGCCCGCCAAAGGCAACCAAGTGGGCATGCGCCACAAAGACGGCACGCTCAAACTCTTCAACACCGGCAAGGTCAACATGCGACTGAACGAAGGTGAGTCGTATGTGCTGTATTCCGGTGGCGGCGGAGGTTTTGGGGCACCCAAAAAACGGGATCGACAAGCCGTGCTGCGTGACCTGCGCTTGGGCTACATCTCCGAGGCCGCTGCGCGTGACACCTATGGCGTCAAGCTCAACGCCAAAGAGCGTCAAGCCCTGGCGCACAGTTTGCCCAGCGCGTGAGAGGCAAGTGCCATGATGAACTTAGGTGACACCGCAATCCAACAAGTCAAGGCAAGCTCCCGATCGCCGAGAAAGAAAGCTGCCGCGCCGCCGACCGTGAAGGTGGCTGTGCGCGCTGTTCAACTGTATGGCCGTTGGCTGCGTGTCAGCCGACGCGGCGTGCCGGTGATGAGCGGTTGTGCATGTGGCTTTGACTTGGCCATTGAGCTGGGCGAACTCGACGCCATGATTTTGGAGTTTTTGGTGAAGAAATTCAGCCCTCAGCCCCAAGTCAAAGCGTTCATTGAGCGTTGGTTGGTGCCTGATCAGCGCTTTGGTAATGGTTTGCAAAACATGTTGCAGGTGTTCACCACCTCCGAGCATGGCTTGGCCGATGCAGAGGTGGCCGAGATTTTGGATGCGATGGAAGTCAGCATTGGCTCCATCGAGGCCTACCACGGCTGAGACGCTCGTGGTGGAATGCATGAGTTTTTGAGGAGTAGAACATGTGGTCGAAATGTGTAGGTCTGGCAATGGTGGCGATGGGCTTGGTGACAGGTTCTGCGTGGGGACAAGCCGCGAAGTTTCCTGACCAAACCATCAAGATGATCGTGCCCTTTGCGCCCGGTGGTGGCGTGGACACGGCGGCACGCTTGGTGGCGCGTCAAATGCAAGCCCGTTTGGGCGTGTCGGTGGTGGTGGAAAACCGTGCCGGGGCCAATGGCACCATTGGCAGCAAAGTGGTGCAGGGCGCCGCGGCCGATGGCTACACCTTGTTGTTTTCAGCGGCAACCCATGTGATTTCACACCTGGTGATGAACAAGGTGCCCTATGACCCCATCGCCGACTTTTCGCCAGTGGCGCGTGTGGGTGAAGCGCCTTTGTTGTTGGTGATCTCGCCCAACTTACCGCAGAAAAAACTCACCGAGGTGCTCGACGCCGCGCGCCAAAATCCCGACAAGTGGACCGCTGCCTTGCCTGCCATGGGCGCTCCCAGCCATTTGGCCACTTTGTTGCTGGCGCAAAAGTCCAACCTCAAGCTCACCATGGCGCCTTACAAGGGCACCTCGCCTGCCTTGGTGGATGTGGCCGGAGGCCACGCACAAATCCTGCTCGACTCCATCATCTCCTTGATGCCCATGGCCAAGACCGGCAAGGTGCATCCGGTGGTCACCACCTCGGCACGTCGCAGCGCGATCGCGCCTGACATTCCCACGGCCTCTGAGAGCGGCTTGCCCGGCTTCACCTTTGTGAGCTGGTACGGCCTGTGGGCCCCCAAAGACACACCGCAAGATCGCGTGCAACTCTTGAACACCGCCGCCAATGAAGCGGTCAGCGACCTCATCAAATCAGGCGCCTTTGCTGCCGTAGGCATTGAAGGCGTCAACGAGAGCGTGGCGCAGTTTGGCAAGTACATTGCCAACGATGTGGCACAAAGCGCTGAGCTATTAAAGGGCGCAGGCTTCAAGCCAGAGTGACCCCACACACAAAAACGGAGACAAACGATGAATCGCCGCATTCCTTTTCTGATGGCTGCCTGTGTCTGGGCCGGGCTCGTGAGCGCACCTGCCTGGGCGCAGAGCGACTACCCCAACAAACCCATCCGCGTCATCGTGCCTTGGCCGGTGGGCGGTGTCGCCGACATCGTGTTGCGCGTCATCGAACCCCGTCTGCGCCAAGAACTGGGGCAGTCGCTGGTGATCGACAACCGCCCCGGTGCAGGTGGCGTGATTGGCGACGACATGGTGGCCAAAGCTGTGCCCGATGGCTACACCTTGTTGTTCACCTCGTCTGCGGTGAACATGAACATCGCCATTGGACGCAACTTGCCCTATGACCTAGAGCGTGACCTGCTGCCCATTGCCAACGTAGCCTGGGCGCCCATGATCATGGTGGCCACACCGTCTCTGAAGTACAAGTCGGCCCAAGAGCTGGTGGCCGATGCGCGCGCCAACCCGGGCAAGATGAGCTATGCCTCGGCGGGCAATGGCTCGCCCTCTCACCTGACGGTGGAAATGTTCCGTGACAAAGCTGGCATTCAGGCCGTGCATGTGCCCTACAAAGGTTCGCCCCAAGCCATGATCGACCAGATCGCGGGTCGTGTGGACTTTCACTTCGTCAACTCGGCCACCGCCTTGCCTCACATCAACGGTCAAAAAGTGCAGGCCTTGTTTGTCACCTCCAACAAGCGTTTGAACGTGGCGCCCAACATTCCCACCAATGCCGAAGCAGGTTTTTCAGACATGCAGGCCAGCCAGTTTGAAGGATTCTTTGCACCTCGCGGCACGCCGCGTGCGGTGCTCGACAAAGTGGCCGCAGCCGTTAACAAAGTGTTGGCCATGCCCGATGTGGTGAGCGCCATGGCCCCCTATGCGGTCGAGATTGATGGGGCCAGCAACCCGCAAAAATTTGCCACCATGATGCGCGAAGACCGCGAGCGCTGGATTCAGGTGGCCAAGAGCGCCAACATCAAATCCGCCGATTGAGGCCTTCTTTTCTTCTTTAACTTTCAGAGTTTCCCCATGACCGATCACCCCCAGCCCTCGATGCAACAAGTCACCGTTGAAAACGCCATGCGCACTCTTGGCGAATGGCCGGTTCAAAAATTTCATGTCTCGCACCTGGCCGATGCCGAGTTCAAGGGCGATGGGCTGCGCCCTTATGTGGTCTACCGCGACCTGGGTGCCAAAGAAGCCACCGGGGGCTTGGTCGATGCACACATCAACGCACGTGGCCGCCCATTTGACCAAGAGGCGGTGAGCAAGCGCCACATCCACGACGTCAAATTTCAAATGGTTTATGTCTTGAAAGGCTGGAGCCGGGCCGAGTTTGAAGGCCATGGCGAGCACATGATGGTCGCGGGCAGTTGCTGGATTCAACCTGCCGGCATCAAGCACACCGTGCTCGAATACTCCGACGACCTGGAGGTGTTGGAGATCATCATTCCCGGCACTTACAACACCTTCAACGTCGAAGACATTCCGGTGGGCCACCCCGCCCACGCGGGGGCCAAGTAAATGGCGGGTCGACTCAGTGGCCGCTGGGCTTTGGTCACCGGCGCCAGTGCCGGCATTGGCCACGCCACCGCCTTGGCGCTGGCACGTGAAGGCGCGAACCTGATCGTCACCGCTCGGCGCGACACCGAGCTGCTGGCCTTGTGCACAGCATGTCAGGCTCTGGGCGTGAAAGCACAAGCCATGGCGGGTGACTTGCAAGACGAAGCTTTTGTGCAAGCCTTGGCCGCCGCGTCTGCGCAGGCCGATATCTTTGTCAACAACGCAGGCGTGTTGACCTATGCGCCCTTGGTGGAACTCACCACCGAGCAAGTGCACGCCATGTTCAACGTCAATGTGCTGGCCAGCATCCGCATCAGCCAGCTGGTGGGCGCGGCCATGGCAGCTCGCGGGCATGGCCACATCGTGGTCATGACCTCGCTGTCGGCGCGCAACATCAACCGTTTGTCGGCGGTCTACGGCGCCACCAAGCACGCCATGTCTGGCATTGCCAAAGGCTTGCGCATCGAGCTCAAAGGGCAGGGCATCAAGGTGACCGAAATCGCACCGGGCATGGTCGACACCGCGATTCGCGATGGCAATGATCACCCCGAAGCCATTGCCGCCGTCACCTCGCGCACCTATGCGCCCTTGACGCCCGAAGACGTGGCCGACTCGGTGGTCTACGCCGTGTGCACGCCCGACAACTGTTGCCCTGACCTGATCGAGCTGCGCCCCACGCGCGCTTGATGGGTGAAACCAGAAAGCATCCGATGGATTTGCAACTCAAAGGACGAACCGTGTTGGTCACCGGTGCCTCTCGGGGCATTGGCCGCGCCGTGGCCGAAGCCTTTGCCGCAGAGGGCTGTGCCCTGCGCTTGGTGGC
>CAIMWY010000219.1 GCA_903845315.1 uncultured Burkholderiales bacterium | reverse complement strand
CCCGCTTGTTGCGCGAGTTGAAGAAGCAAGGCTGGACCAAGCCCATCATTGGTGAAACCACCCTGACGGGTCAAAAAGTGATCGAGCTCGCAGGGGACGCGGCCAACGGCGCCGTGGCGCACGTGGGCCTGACCGTGGACGCGCCCATTCCTGAAATGCTCAAGTTCAAGGCTAAGTTCTACCAGGCCTATGGCAGCATTTCTGACCACAACGGCATCAAGGGCTACACCAGCGTGTACGTCCTCAAGGCTGCGATTGAAAAGGCGGGCAAGCTCGACCCCAAGGCCGTGGCCCAAGCCCTACATGGCTTGAGCATCAGCGCCAAGAAGAACCCTGGCGTGATCATGGATGTGAGCTTTGACGCCAACGGCGACTTAGACCGCGAGAGCTTCTTGGTCGAAGTGAAAAACGGCCGCCAAGTGGTGGTGGCCACGCTGCCCGCTTTGGGCAAGAAGTAAGCCCTTCACGCTGTGCACCAATGTGTGTGCGCATTTCAGCAGCGCGTGCACGCAATCCAAGAGCAGGCCTGCCGGTGCAGGCCGTTCTTTCATCTTGAAGCGATCTCACCATGACCGACTTTTTCCAACTCTTCTTCAGTGGCCTGGCCACCGGCAGCATTTATGCACTGGCGGCTTTGGGTTTTACCTTGCTTTGGCAAGCCTCGGGCACCATCAACTTTGCCCAGGGCGAATTTGTCATGCTGCCTGCCTTCATGATGCTGGGCTTGTTGGCCGCAGGCTTTCCGCTGGTGCTGAGCTTTGTGGGCAGCTGTGTGCTGTCGGTCATCGTGCTGGGTTGGTTGTTCAAGCGCGGCGTGGTCGATCCGCTGTTCAAGTACGGCATGATGCCCATCGTGGTGGCCACCATCGGTCTGTCCATCGCCATGCGCAACGCGGTGCGCGCGGGGTACAGCGCTGAGCCACAACCTTTCCCCAATTTATTTCCCGATGAGGTGTACAACATCGCGGGCGTGACCATCTCCGCCACCGACATTGGCACCTTTGTGTTTGCCATGGCCTTGGTGTTGGTGACACAAGCGTTTTTGACCAAAACCGTCACCGGTCGTGCCATGCAAGCGGTGGCACAAAACACCGAGAGTGCTTCGGTGTTGGGCATCAATGTGCCGCGCATGATTTTTTACACCTTCGCCATCAATGCCTTGCTGGCAGCCGCAGCGGCTATTCTTGTGACCCCCACCTACCTGGCCAAGTTCGACATGGGCGCGTCGCTGGGCAACAAGGCCTTCTTTGCCGCCATCATTGGTGGCTTCAACAACTCACGGGGTGCCTTGCTGGGCGGCGTGATTGTGGGCGTGTGCGAGAACTTGGCTGCGGCCTACATCTCACCAGCCTACAAAGACGCGGTGGCTTTGATCATCTTCATGGTCGTGATTTTGTTCAAGCCACAAGGCTTGCTTGGTCAAAAAGTGGAGCGCAAAGTATGAAAAAGCTCGGACTCCTCGCTGGGCTATTGGGGCTGGCGGCATGCATCTTTGTGCCCACGCTGCTCAAGAGCCACGGCATTTATTTGTTCACCTATTGGCTGATCTACGTCATCGCCACCATGGGCCTGAACCTCACCATCGGCTATGCAGGGCAAAAGTCGCTTGGCCACGCGGCCTTCTTTGGCATCGGGGCCTACACCGTGGCCATCCTGATGCAAGCGGGCTACAGCTTTTGGCTGGGCATGCCCCTGGCCGCTTTGGGTTGCTTTGTGGTGGGCTTGGCGCTGGGCTTTCCGGCCCTGCGGGTGCAAACCATTTATTTGGCGTTTGCCACGTTGGGCTTTAATACCGCCGTGTGGCTGGTGATGCGCAACGAGGAATGGCTCACCGGGGGCACCTTTGGCATCAACAACATCCCACGTCCCCAAGCCTTTGGCGTGAGCTTTGATGGCAACTTGGCCTACTACTACCTGGTGCTGGCTTTCACTGTGGTGTTGGGCGTGTTGCTGTGGGGCTTGCTGCGCTCGCCCTGGGGCAAGGCCTTCACGGCCTTGCGCGACAACCCCATCCGTGCCGAGAGCTTGGGGGTGGACATTCGGGGCTACACCTTGCTGAGCTTTGCCATTGGTGCTGCATATGCAGGCATTGCCGGTGGTTTGTTTGGCTCGATGGTCCAGTTCATCGACCCGGCACCGTTCACCGTGGAAGCTTCGATCATGATGTACCTCATGGTGGTGGTGGGCGGTCCCGGCTATTTCTTGGGCCCCTTGTTGGGTGCCGCGGTCGGTGTGATCCTGCCTGAATGGTTGCGTTTTGCCCAAGCTTGGTATTTGTTTGTCTTTGGTGCCGCCGTGGTGATGCTGATGATTTGGCTGCCCGATGGCTTGCTCAGCATCCCAGACCGCTTGCGTGCCAAACGCCAATCGCGTGAGGCCTCTGCGTCCCGCGCTGCACAAGGAGCGAAAGCATGATGGCACCGTTACTCAAGGTCACCGACTTGAAAAAATCCTACGGTGCCATCCAAGCCGTGGGGGGCGTGTCGTTTGAAGTTATGCCAGGTGAAATTTTTGGCGTGATTGGACCCAATGGTTCGGGCAAGACCACCTTGTTCAACAGCATGCTGGGCCAGATCACACCCGACCAAGGCAAGATCGAACTCAAGGGCCAAGATGTGACTCACCTAGGGCCCCTCGCGCTCAACCGCCTGGGCGTAGGGCGCACCTTTCAGACGCTGCAAGTGTTTGGCAAGATGACCGTGCGTGACAACCTGATCGTCGCCGCCCAAGAGCATCAGGGCTCCATGTTCAGTCGCATGTTCGCGCCCGGTGACTCCAACTTAGGGGATAAGGCCGACGCCTTGATCGACCAGTTTCACATCCGCCACGTGGCCGACAAAAAAGCTGGTGAGCTGAGCTACGGCCAGCAAAAGCTGGTGGACATCGCCATGGCTTTCATGAGCGAGCCCGACTTGGTGCTGCTCGACGAGCCCTGTGCGGGGGTCAACCCATCGTTGGTGGGCGGCATCAGCAGCTTGCTGAAAGAGCTCAACCAAACCCGAAGGTCTGATGGCAAGGCCAGCAGCTTTGTTGTGATCGAACACAACATGGACTTTGTGATGGACCTCTGCCACCGCATCATGGTGATGGTCGAAGGCCAGGTGCTGGCGATTGGCACGCCAGCAGAGATCCGCGCCAACAAACAGGTGCTCGACGCCTACTTGGGGAATTGACCATGACAGACACATGCATTGAATTTGACGATGTGGTGGCGGGTTACAAGGATTTCATGATCCTCAACAACCTGTCGTTCACGGTGCCAAAGGGCTCGATCACCTTGCTGATTGGCCCCAACGGCGCAGGCAAATCCACCGTGCTGAAAACCCTGTTTGGCTTGCTCACGCCGCGCCAGGGCAAGATCCGTTTGAACGGTGACGACATCACCGGTGCTACGCAAAAAGACCTGCTGGCACGCGGTATTGCCTTTGTGCCCCAAGGTCGAAACCTGTTTGGCCAACTCTCCGTGTACGAGAACCTTGAGCTGGGCGGCATCACGCTGGGCATGAAAACCACCCACGCGCGCATTCCTGAGGTGCTGGAGTTTTTCCCGCGCGTCAAAGAGCGCATCAACTCCTTGGCCGCGTCACTCTCAGGAGGCGAGCAAAAGCAGTTGGAGATTGGCCGCGCTTTGCTGTTGCGCCCCAAGGTGTTGTTGATTGATGAACCCTCCATTGGCTTGTCGCCCATGGTGGTGCAAGACGTGTTCAAGCTGTTGCGCAAACTGGCCGACCAAGGCACCACCGTGCTGATGGTGGAGCAAAACGTCAAGAGCGCGTTGAAGTACTCGGACAACGCCATCGCGCTGGAGTCAGGCCGTTTGGTGCTGTACAAATCGGCGGCTGAAATTTTGGCCGACCCTCAGATGGAGCGCCTGTTCTTGGGTGGTGCCCACACCACCACAACTGCTGATGCGGCCCCTGTTTGATTTTGTGAGAACCCCATGACCCAGAACCTTGCCACCGACCGCGAATCCATTGCCGATGCACCCAACCCCTTGGGCATGGAAGGCATTGAGTTCATCGAATACGCCACCTCCAAGCCCCAGGCCTTGGGTCAGGTGTTTGAAATGATGGGCTTTCGCCCGGTGGCGCGACATCGCTCCCGCGAGGTGATGCTGTACCGCCAGGGGGGTGTCAATGTGATTGTCAATGCTCACGAAGCCGGCATGGCGCACAGCGTGGCGCCGAGCGAAAAGCCGGTCATTGCCGCCATCGCTTTGCGTGTGCGTGACGCCGCCGCTGCCTACAAGCGCGCCATTGACCGCGGCGCTTGGGCCGTGCCCACCAAGGTGGAAGTGATGGAGCTCAACATTCCGGCGGTGCACGGGGTGGGGGCTAGCCGCATTTACTTTGTTGACCGCTACAAAGAGTTCTCCATCTACGACGTCGACTTCACACCCATTCCCGGTGTGGACCAGCACCCGCCGGCCACGGCAGGGTTGCGTGTGTTTGGCTTGGTGCAATACATTGGCACCGACCGCGCCGAAGACTGGACCGAGTTCTACCACCAACTATTCGGCTTTGAGGCCTTGCCAACTGGTGAGCACTTTGGCATCTTGCCCAAAGGCCGTATTTTGCGCAGCCCTTGCCACAACTTTTATTTGCAGCTGATCGAGCCTGAGCCCAGTGTGCTGGCGGTGGATGAGGAAGAGCACTTTCACCGCGTCGGCTTGGGCACCGACGATGTGTTGGCTGCCGTGAACGCACTGCGCGAGCGTGGCGTGGCGTTTGTCGAATCCAAAGGCGTACACGTCGAAGACAAAGGCGCACTCACGCGCACCTGGTTGGGCACCTTGAGCTTTGAACTGGTTCACACCGCCAAGGCCTGACATGAGCCAATTCCAAGGAACCATGGACGATTTTGGGATGGACACCATCTCATTGGCCGGCCCACTCGAAGCCAAGCTCAAGGCCATCCGCGATGCCGGGTTTGGTCAAGTCATGCTCTCGGCACGCGATGTGGTGGGGCATCCCGACGGTTTAGATGCCGCCGTGCGGGTGGTGAAAGAAAGTGGTTTGCGCGTCACCGGCTTTCAGGTGCTGCGCGACTTTGAGGGTTTGAGCGGCCATTTGCACGACTACAAAATCGACATTGCCAAAAGCATGTTGGAGATGTGCGCAGCCTTGGGCTCCAAGGTGTTGCTGGTGTGCTCGTCCACCTCGACCCATGCCACCCAGGACCTCGACCACATCGCTGCCGACTTGCGCAAGCTCGCCATGTTGGCTGTGCCTTTGGGCATCAAGGTGGCATTTGAAGGCTTGTCTTGGGGACGCACCATCAACGAATTCACCACTGCGTGGGACGTGGTGTTTCGTGCCGATGTGCCCAACCTAGGCATTGGCTTGGACTCGTTCCATATGTTGGCTGCCAAAACGCCGCTCGATGAGTTGGAAATTTTGGACCCTGAGAAAATTTTTCTGGTTCAGTTGGCCGACTTCATGTGGCAAGAAATTCACTCCTTTGAAGAGCGCATGACCACGGCACGTCACTTCCGCGTTTTTCCCGGCGAGGGCGTGCACAGCGAGGCCACCGCCGACTTGGTGACCCGTCTTTACAAGTTGGGCTACCGCGGTGACTACAGCTTTGAAGTGTTCAACGACGACTACCAACAATTGCCGCTGCCCACGGTGGCACAGCGGGCCTGGAAGTCGGCCCAATGGCTGGGCGAAGACGTGCTGCGCCGCTCGGTGCCCATGCCCAACCAAATTCGTTTGAGGCGCACACGTTGGGACACATGAGCGACGAGTTGCGCCAAGACCTGTCGTCTTTGCTGGACGAGCGGGCCTTGGTGGACGCCATGTTGCGCCAAGAAGCGGCACTGGCTCAGGCGCAAACTGAATTGGGTTTGATGTCTGCGGCCGAAGCCCAGTCCATCCTCAACACCTGCAAGGTGGACTTGTTCGATGTGCCCCACATCGTGCGTGACAGCGTGTTGGCCAGTAACACGGCAGAGCCGCCTGTGATCAAACACTTGCGAGCGAGCGTGCGCTTGTTCAATCCTGCGGCGGCCAACGCGGTGTATCGCGCGGGGCAGAGTTCAGATCTGCTGTGCAACGCCTTGGCCTTGGTCACCCGCGATGTGCTGGATCAAATGGCGCAAGACATGGTGCTGTTGCAAGACCACATACGCACCGCAGATGTCAGCCGAGCTTGGCAGCGTGTGCAAGCTGCAGCAGACGGCGCTTTACGCTTGCAATTTAAGGCCCCAGATGCGTCCCCATCTTGGCCCATAGCGGATATTGAGCAACTTGCGTCGCACAACTTGGGTTTATCTCCCACCTTGGGTGAAGGTCCTGAAGACTGGATGGCCTTGGGGTGTGAATTGGGTGTGTTCACCTTGTGTGTGCAACGCGTGGCCACAGACCCTCAAACCGTGCACGCGCCCTTGTGGGTGGCGCAATGGTTGACCGAGCTGTCCACCCACACCCAGCGACCCGCCGATGCACGCGACTTTTGGCGCGCTCAGTGGCCCTTGTGGTCAACCTTGGTGTTGAGTGCTGCGCAAAGCTTGTACGCTTTAGTGGCGTCGCGCAAGACTTAGCGCTTGGCGCCGCTCGACACCCAAGCAGCGCTGGATGGGTTGGCTTGTCCGAATGTGTTTTGCAGCCAAGCTAACAAGTCCAAGCGCCCTGGCTGGTTGACCCAACGAGTGAATGGATTTTCGGCCTGTAAATGAAACACCACGCCCACCGCCAAGCTGGACAACCAAGCCAAGCCGCTCAACCACAAGGCTGCGGTGGGGGATGACAGTTGCCCGTATTCCCAGCCTGCGCTGAAGATCACGATCACGCCAAAGTGGGTCAAGAACATGGCATAGGCGCTGTCGACCAACACATTGGCATGGCGTTTGAGTTGGATGTGGGCAAGACGGTGCGCATTCAAGCTGGCATAGGCAATCACCAAGGTGATCAACAAGGCCAAGGCCAAGCGCACCCGTGGCGCTGCCCACAAAGACTCTTCACCCAACAGCAGGACGGCGCCTAGCACCAGTTGGTCAAAGCTCGAACGTTGCGCCCATGCGGCCAGCACGCCCAAGCCATAAGCGGCGAAGAAGTAAATGGCCCAGTTGTCCAAACTCTCAAAGCGGTTAAAGCCCCACATCGACGCCACCGTCAGCGCCGCCACACCGAGTGACAAGGCGCGGTCTGACTTGAACCAAAACGCCATCAACACCAACAGGGCATAGAGCTGAAAGTCGGCTGCGACGTACCACACGCCAACCGATAAAGCCGGAACATCCAGCACCGATTGCAGCAAGCTCAGGTGCGCCAGAACGCTGTGTAGGTTGGGCGCGTCGACCAACCAATCGCCAGAAATAAATGGGTGCAGCAACCACACCAAGCTGGTGACCCAGCACAGGGCCAGCACAAAGCTGGGCATCAAGCGCAGGTAGCGGCGTTGAATCAAGGTGACGGGGTGTTGTTGATCACGTCGACCGCTGATGGATTGCGCCGCCAAAAATCCACCGATCACCAAAAACACCTGCACGGCCAAACGCGCATCCAAGTACAAGTGCTCAACCAGTGAAGGCCACACGCTGCGAACCGCTTCGGCCATCGGGCCATAGGCCGACAAATGGTGCAACACGATCAACTCGGCGGCCAGCAGTTTCAAAACATCGATGACAAAGGAACGGGAGCCGTGAGCGGACATAAGCCAAAGATTTTAAAGGCTTTCCCTGATGGCCAATGCGGCTTAATTTTTGACTTGCTGGCGAACGCCAATGATCAAGGGGCAAGTCACGCTGCCGTCTTTGTCTCGCGGCAATGTTTCGAGTTTGATGAAGGCTTTGACCACCGCTTCGTCCCAAGCCTGATTGGCGCTGGGCTTGGCAACACGGGGCGTACCCGTGATCATCCCGTTGGGCGCGCATTGGACCACGACGTCGACGAGGTAAGGGGTTGAGTCGCCGGTGAATGTGATTTTGGGATAGAGCAATGTTTGGATGCGTGCGCCATAGGTGTCGGAGGGGCCTGCTGAGCGCAGTGCGGACCCTGTGGCATTTGCCCCACCCGTGGCCCCGGCCAAGCCCTGGGCACGTTTGATGTTGTCGTTGCGTATGGCTTCGAGCTTTTTGGCATCTTCGGCGGCTTGCTTGGCATCTTTTTGAGTTTGGAGTTTTTTGGCTTCTTTGTCTTTGCGCTCTTTGTCCTTGCGATCTTCTTCGTGCTTGGCTTCAAGTTGGCGTTTTTCTTCTTCGGCTTTGAGTTTGGCTTTCTTCTCGTCGGCTTTCTTTTGCTCGGCCTTCTTCAGTTCTTGCTGACGACGCTCGGCCTCTTTGGCCTGTTGCTGCTTTTTCTCGTCTTCAAGTTGCTTGCGCCGCTTGGCCAAAGCAATATCGGCATCTTGGTTGGGTGCAGGAGGTGGCGGCTTGACCACTTCTTTGGGAGCGAGTGGCGCAGGAGGCGGTGGCTCCACCTCGACCAACTTGGGCGCTGCCGCCACTGGCACGGCCGACCACAACTCGGCCTCAGCTGACAAGGGCATGTCTTGGTTCCACTGAATGCCGGCAGTCAGCGCCACCAACAACAAACCATGCACAAACAAGGCAAGCGTCAACGAACGCCCCGTGCCCGGTGCGGGGGGCGGGGCAAATTCGAGGTGCTTGGCTTGGGCGCTCATGGTCGGCTGCGTGGGGCGGTGTTCAGTCCACCAGTTGCACGGCCAAACCCACCCGCTGCACGCCAGCGCGTTGCAAGGTGTCCATGGCCTTGACCACGGTCTCGTACTTGATGGTACGGTCGCCCGTGATCACCACCGGGCCTTGCGCCACCTCACCTTGCAGTTGGCGCACATCACGCGCCAGCATCTCCAGAGAGCTGCTGCGTGTGGCCACTGTGGTGCCGGTGCTCTTGAGGGTGATCTTTTCGTCTTTGTTGATCTCGACGTGGATCACTTGGTCGGGCACCGTGGCGGCTTTGCCCACGGTGGGCAGGTCGATCACGCTGGGCGAGATCAGCGGCGCCGTGACCATGAAGATGATCAGCAGCACCAACATCACGTCGATGAAGGGCACCATGTTGATCTCGTTCATGGTGCGACGGCCGCGGCCGGAGCGGGGAGAGATAGACGCCATGGAAGGGCCTTTGGACTCAGTGCGCCAGCGTGGTGGCGCTGACGTTGCGCTGCAAGATGTTGGAGAACTCTTCGATGAAGGTCT
>CAIMWY010000218.1 GCA_903845315.1 uncultured Burkholderiales bacterium | reverse complement strand
TGGCAACACCAACATGGCCATGATGACGAGCACAACCACCGGAATACTCAGTCCGTTGAGGTCAAACTTTGATAAGTTCTGTCGAATCGTTGACAGAGTTAGCGTGCTCATCTGTGAAATCCAGTTGAAAGTGGAACGTTTAGGTTTCTTTTTGCCGGGAAATGATTTCGTCGGCAAGTACATCAAGCAATCGATGTGCCAACCCAAACTGACACCCTGACAAGGATTCACAGAAACGGCAAGAACTGTCCTGTCACGGTTCTTGCTTTATTCCTGGGCCAACTCGATTTGAAACACCATGAACTTGTCCAGTTACCTCCAAATGCCACCGGCTCCGTCGGTGCCATCTACACCCTCTTCCCCCCTGCCCGCAGGGGCTGCGGCAGGGGTGGGTCTTGCCGCGGGTGCCAGCCTAGGGCTGGATTTCGCCAAGATCATGGCGCGGCAATTTGAACGCATGCCGCAGACACAGCGGCAAGCTTTTGCCGCACCCCAAGCACCGGCCGAGGCCGAAATGACTCGAGCCAATGCACAAGCGCAAGCAGATGCAAGAAACACGCAAGCATCAGACCGGCAAGCAAAAGATCAGCAAGAGGGCCAAGCCCAAAGCGCTGACCGTGCCCGAGATGCAACAAATGAGCCCAAAGACGCGCAGGCACGTTCGCATGTGAGCCAGCGTGCCTATAAGAAACAAGACCTTGACAACACAACGCCCGCGTCTGATACAGCTGCGGTCACAGTGCCCGTTGCAGCAGCCGTGTTACCTACACCGGCCAGCGTAGAGGTTCGCGCCCAGGCACTCAAAGGCAATCCTTATTTGAAAGATGTCGCACTGCCCAGCAGTGACGCCAGCCACACCAGCTTGCGCACCGTGGAGCTCAGCCCACACATGCGCATCATCACCGACCCAGGCAAAGCGCCAAGCCCAGAAAGCCTGACAGCTTTTGCCAAGTCTATGGGCTTGGACGAAGCGGCCATTCAAAAGCTGATGGGGTCTGCGGCTGACGCCGCGCCAGCAGGCACGATGCCCGCCACGACGACTCCCACAGATGGCTCTACCGATTTGAACGCTGCCCTGACCAATCCTGCGGCACAAATAGCTGACAAGTTGCAAAACTCAGCCAGCCCCGTGCTGTCAACCCCGACCCAACTGGCCCAGTTCGGCGTGACGTCGGACGCGGCAACTCACACTGCGAACGCAGGCCAAGCGGTGCAGCCTACCTTGGGCGATGCCTTGCAAGGACTGGCGCCCACCGACTTGGCGAACATTCAACACATGGAAATAAACGTCTTGCCAGCCGCCGTGGCAACGACAGGTTTAAACGGCTTGTCGGGCAAAAACGCCAGCGCAACCCCAAGCACTGCCTCGGTGCTGTCGATGTTGGGCGGCGGTTTGAACGAGCATGACATCAACAGCTTGGTGGTCAACTTTGATCCCGGCGCTGCCGGTGGTGAGTCAGCCACTTCGCAAGGTGGCAGCAACAGCGACAGCGGTGCGGGTGCATTTGCCCAGAACATGGCCCGCCAAGTGTTGCCCAACCAAGGCTCAGCAACCAACAGCACGCAAAGCGCTTCGCAAGTTCTCATGAGTGAGGTCTATGACCAACTCAGCGACAAAATGGCCACCGAGATGGCCGCTCGCATGCACAAGCAACTCAGCGATGGCGAATGGAAAATGAAATTTGGTTTGCGCCCTGCCAACTTAGGAGGGGTGGAGATTCAATTGGAGATGAAAGACGGCAAACTCAACGCCATGATCCAAGCTGACAATCCGCTCACACGCGACTTGCTGCAAAACAGCAGCCAGCGTTTGCGCGACGCACTTGAAAACTTTGGCATTCAAGCCGGACAGGTACAAATTGGCCATGACAATCGTGGCGCACAGCAAAACCCCTCCAAAAACGCTTCCAAACAGGCTCAAGTTGGGGACAATTCACTCTCGCAAGTCAAGGGCAGTGACAGCACCACAGGTGATGTCGCCGCAACAGCCAAGGCCAGTGCGTCCTTGCTTGACCTCTATGCATAAATGACGCACGACAATCTGAACAACAGGAGTACGCAACATGGCAGACGCAGCAGCAGCCCCAGCAACCGAAGAGGTTGAAGCCGAACCGAAAAAGAAGAAGCCGATTCTTCTGATCGCAGTGATCGTTTTGTCGGTCATTCTTTTGATTGTGTCGGTGGTATTTGGCACACTTTTCATGTCGGGCTACTTCGCACACAAGAGCGAAGCGGCCGCCCATGAAAAGGTGGACGAACTCGACAAGGCGGCCGAAGAGGCACACGCCATGCCAGAGGGCCCATCGAAAGTGAAGAAGGAAGCCGAAGCCACGCGCTTTGAAAACACCTATCTTCAAATCGACAAAGAGTTCATGACCAACATCAGCAGCAGCAAAAAAGTGATGGTGGTGCAAATTGCGGTCATGACGCACTATGACAACCGCGTGTTTGACAACGTCAAAAAACACGAGTTCGCCATCCGCTCAGCCATCTTGGATGTGATGCGCCAATCCACCGAGGCCGACACAGCCAAACCAGATTTCCGAACCGAACTGGCTGCGAAAATCAAAGTGGTGATGAACGACATGCTGATGAAGTACGAAGACTTTGGTGGCATTGAAGACGTTTTCTTCACTTCTTTTGTGATGCAGTAAACCAAAAATCTCATGAACTCAAACCTGCTCTCGCAAGAAGAACTGGCCGCCCTGTCTGACGGGGTGCGTGACGGTTCGATCGAGACTGACACCGGCTTTAACACCCGTGCTCGGGTGCGCAAGCACGACCTGGCCAGCGAAGACAGCAGCCTGGGTGTGAACGTTTCGTCGGTCGACATGATCAACGAACGTTTCATTCGATTGTTCCGCCTGGGTTTGCTCGAAGTGTTGCGCACCAGCCCGCGGGTCAATCCGACCCGAGTACAGATCTTGAAGTTTGGTGACTACCTCAAAGGGCTCAAAGCGCCTTTGTCGGTGAACATCGTGCGCATGAATCCGCTGCGGGGCAATTCGGTGATCATCATCGACCCCAATGTGGTGTTCAGCTCACTCGACAGTTTCTTTGGTGGGTTTGGCAAAGGTGTGGGCGAGTTGCCCTCGGGCCGTTTGTTCACGCCAACTGAAACACGCATCATCAAAATTATTCTGGAAGTTTTCTTTCGCTCACTGACCGAAGCTTGGGGGCCTTTGATGCCCATCGAATGCGAGCACGTGAGCTCAGAGATCAACCCACAATTTGCACAAATTGCGGATGAAAACGACTTGGTGGTTTTGAGCCGCTTTGATGCTGACGCCACCGTCAGTGGCGGCAAAGGCTTTATTGACTTGGTGTATCCCTACGCCACCTTGAAACCGATTCGCGAATTGCTCAGCAGCCGTGTGCAAAGCAGCGAAGGCAACGAAGAGTCTGACCGTAAATGGCGCAAAGAATTGGCAGCGGCCGTGGGAGACGCGAAGCTCGAGCTTCAAGTCACCATGGGTGAAATCAAAACCACGCTGCACCACCTCAACAACTTGCAAGAAGGTGAGTTGTTGTTCTTCAAGAAAGACGACACGGCCTTGATGAGCGCCCATGAGGTGCCAACTTTCCACGTCAATGTGGGAACGCGGGGCTCGCAAGTGGCCGTGCAAATTGACCACGAACATGTTCACGGCAAACTTTGAGAAACAGGACCTCCTATGACTGACAAAAACGAAGACCCAAAACCCGAAGACGATGACGCTGCCAGCGCCACCGAAACTGAGGCCACCACAGCAGCCGAACACGACGAGCATGCGCCCGAGCATGAGGATGGTCTCGACCCGTCGCTGGAAGACTTTAAGCCCATGGCGCCGGGCAACATCAACCCTGAGGTGTTGCAAAACATTTCGGTGACCTTGTCGATCGAAGTGGGTCGTGCACAAATCAAGATCAAAGACCTGATGCGTCTGACCCAAGGCAGTGTGGTTGAGCTCGACCGCATTGCAGGAGAACCTCTGGACTTGTTGGTTAACAATTCGGTGGTTGCCCAGGGCGAAATCGTGTTGGTGAACGACCGCTACGGCGTGCGCCTGACCCGTGTGGTGCCTTCTTCTGAGCGTTTAAAACTGATCTAAACCTCTGAACTTGCACATCACAACCCCGCCTCGGCGGGGTTTTTATTGGGCGGTATATCTTGGAGCGTCAATGTCGCAGCGCTCAGTCAAAAAAAACGCCTGCTTCCGCAGGCGTTGCACTTGAGCGTCAGGCCCTTGATCAGTTGGCGTTGATCTTGCGCCCGTTCAACGGTTGCACCGGGCGTGCATTGCGCTTGAAGGGGAAGTCGGCCACTTGTTTCTTGGCGATGTCCACCGTGGTTTTGAGGATGTAGAAGTTCACACCTTCGGTACAAGGGGGTGTGGTGAGTGAGCCTTCGTAGCTGTAATGCGTGAGGGCGGCTGGCACCAAGCTGCTGGGGTTGAACTTGACCTTCTCGGGCATCACTTCAGGGCCTTCGCTCTTAGGCGCGTTGTCCCACAGCACTTTGATGGCGTCGTTGTCTTTGCCCTCGTTGAGCAACACGCCCAACACGGCCAACTTGCCTTCGGCGTTTTTGTGCACAAAGTGCGCCACCATGGCCATGGGCTTGCCGTCAATTTGCTCTTCGCTGGGGCGGTGGAAGTGGAATTGCAACAGGTTGTAGACGTCTTTGTTGATCTTGAGGGTGCTGCCTGGCTCCACGTTGACTTGGATGGTGTGGCCATTGTTCAAAATTTTCAGCGGGCCTTCTTTGTAGTTGACCACCAAGGTGTCTTTTGATTTCTCAAATGGGCCAGTGATATTCAACGGTGACTGCTTGACGCCTTTGCCGCAGGTGGGGAACTCGTCACCCCAGTTCTCTGGGCCCATTTCACCCGCGTAGTCCCAATGCACGGCATGACCTTTTTTGCCATGGCCAGATTCTTTTTCAGCGGCGCAATCGGCCAGCACTTTGACTTTTTGACCGGCTGCGGCCAAGGCGTTTTGGGCCGCACAAATCGACTTCAGGCGGGACGACCACTCGGCCATCTCCAGCGCTTTTTGGAAGGCGCTGACCGTCTCAGGGTCTTGCGCGCCTTTGGTCAAGAGGCGCAAAGCGCCCAAGCCCAATTGGCGTTCGCTGATGATCGGGCCTTTTTGAGCCTTGATGAAGGCTTCGTAGTCTTGCAGCACCACACCATTGGCGAACGAGTCTTTGACTGCAGCCAGCTCTTTGGCGGCTGGCTCGAGTTCTTCGGCTTTTTCTTTGGCTTCTGCCAGTTCTTTGGTGAGTTTGTCGAGTTCCTCTTGGACTTCGGTGATGCCTTCGCTGGCATCGGTCAACTCATGCATGGCATGGGTTTTACCGGTGTAGCTCCAATAGGACACAGCCAAGGAGCCTGCCAGCAGCAGACCCATGACAACTTCAACAATTAAGCGTAGATATTTTTTCATGGCCATTCACTTTTGAGTGGGTGCATCAGACGAAACGCCCCAAACCGACACGCACAGCGTCTCCGCTTTAGGCAGGTCAGCTGGTATCGGCTCGGTGCATCAGAAGCTTTAATGGCTTCTTGCAACGGTGAATTATTGCCGCTGGCTGAGCCCCGCACGATGCGGCACTGCCACCTGGCATGCCAAGCCTCAGAGTGAGTTCTTTTGAACTACCCCTGCATCGACGTGACTGACAAGAAGTGCTCAGCGTTCATCACGCCCAAGGGCGATGCGAGCAGGGGCGCAAAGTCCATTTGGTCCAGCACATCGCGCTGCACGTCGATGCCGGGGGCAATTTCAAACAGCTCCACACCTTGAGGCATCAAACGAAAACTGGCACGCTCGGTCAAATACAGCACCTGCTGCCCACGGACCATCGACTGCGCACCGCTGAAGGTGATTTGCTCCACCTGCGGCACCAGTTTTTTCACTGCGCCTTGTTGCAGCACACGCATCTGACCGTCGCCCGTTTGCAAGCGCACGCCCTTGGCGGCCAAGGTGCCGCAAAACACCACCTTGCGCGCGTTTTGCGCAATGTCGATGAAGCCGCCCGGCCCCACCGTCAAGCCGCCCAGACGCGACACGTTGACGTTGCCTTGGGCATCGAATTCGCCAAAGCCCAAAAAGGCAATGTCCAAACCGCCACCGGCGTAAAAATCGAACTGGGTGGCCGCGTCGAGCATGGCGCTGGCGTTGCGGGCGTAGCCAAACAGCACGCCGTCGAGCAAGGTGCCGCCGTAGGTGCCGTGTTCGATGGTTTGGTAGATGCGGTGCATCTCGCCGCGTGCCGACAGCAGTTTGGCCACGGCGTCGGGCACGCCCACGCCGTAGTTGACCACCGGGCGTTCTTTGTCGGTGTTGAACAACTCCAGCGCCGCACGGCGCGCAATGGCTTGACGCTCGCTGAACTGCTCGGCGGCTTGCGCTTGTTCAGCGGCTTGGTCGGCCGCTTCGCTGCTCAAGCGGGCCTGACCGTGCAACTCGCCACTGAGCGCAGGGTCGAAAGGGATGCCGTAGCTGGTGCGCTGATCCGGGTCGACCACGATGGCATCCACCCAAGCCGCTGGGATGCGCACCTCACGCGCCTTGAGCGCGCCACGTGGCAAACGCTCTTTGACTTGCACAATGACTTTGCCACCACTGTTGCGCGCAGCCAGGGCCAAAGACTGCGAATCTAGGTTGGCCGCTTCGTGTTCGAAGCTGATGTTGCCGTCTTCGTCGGCCGCACTGGCACGCACCAAGGCCACGTGGATGGGAAAAGGTTTGTAGCGCAGGTACTCGCGCCCATCCATCTGCACCACCTCGCTCAGGTCTTCTTGGGCGCTGGCGTTCATCTTGCCGCCACTTAAGCGCGGGTCACACACCGTGCCCAAGCCCACGTGGGTGAACAAGCCGGGCCGGCCCGCGCCGATCTCGCGCATGAGCTGGGACGACACCCCCCCGGGCAAGATGTAAGCCTCGATCTTTTCGGCCTC
Source organism: uncultured Burkholderiales bacterium (assembly GCA_903845315.1). The sequence goes on along the minus strand of CAIMWY010000218.1, from coordinate 124 downwards.
GGCCAGTTGCTGCATGGCGGGCGACCAGACCCAGTGCCCACCCACCACGCGTTTGACCAAACCCTCGTGGGCAAAGCAGTTCATGCCTTTGGTTTTTTTGTCGCCAATGCCCAAAGCGTGGATG
>CAIMWY010000217.1 GCA_903845315.1 uncultured Burkholderiales bacterium | reverse complement strand
GTTGGTGGTGTATGCCTTGCACGAGTTCACCGAAGCAGGGGTGGTGCCGGGGCTGGACAACGCTTTGTGGCACGCCATGACCGAAGACATTGCCGAAGGGTGGATTGCTCAAGCGCTCTCCATCGCCTTGGTGGTCATCCCGACCGCGTGGCTCATCGGCGCACACCTGGCCGATCAGCGTTTGCTCAAACATCGCACGATGGTTTGAGCCCCGGCGCTTTTTAAACCACCTGCCTTTCGTTTTTTGACACTGACCGTGTTTCACGGTTTGGGCTTGAACACGCCTTTTTTTCATGAAGCATTTCTTCCAAGATCTTTCTATGCACGCACTTTTCAAACGATTTATTCCTTGGTCTTGCTTGGCAGCAAGCACTTTGACGCTGTGCAGTCCTGTGCAAGCCCAGACCCCATCAGAGGTGGTGCACGAGTTGCGACAGTTGCGCGACGAATTGCGCGTGCTGCGGGCTGAGCTGGATGGCGTGAAGCGCCAGCAGCTTCAGCCTCAGCCATCTGCGCAACCCCAGGAACCGGAACAGCAAGCTGTGGCGGCCAACGTGCACACAACGACCTCGCCACCTGTTCAAGAGCGACATGCAAGCAGTCCTCAAGCCACGTCAGTGGCTATGGCCTCAATTGACGCGCCTGCCAGCGGCGTGAGTCTGTTTGGCTATGGTGAACTCAACATGAGTCGCCCGCGTGGCAATGCCGCAGGTGCGGTGGCCACCGCCCAGCGGGGCGTGTTGGGATTTGCCTATCGCTTCAATGACCGCACCCGCATGGCGGCTGAATTGGAAATTGAAAACGCGGTGGTGTCTGCCAGCGACAAAGGGGAAGTGGCGTTTGAGCAGCTCTACATCGAGCACGACATCGATGACCGATTGAGCGCCAAGGTCGGTCTGTTTCTTTTGCCCGTGGGCTACATGAATGAAACGCACGAGCCCACGCGTTACTTCGGTGTTCAACGCAATCTGGTGGAGACCGCCATCATCCCTAGCACCTGGCGTGAATTGGGTGTGGGTCTGCGCGGTACGCATGCCTCTGGGGTGCGATGGGATGCGGGTGTGGTCACTGGTTTTGACCTGAAAAAATGGTCGAGCGACCGCAGCGACACCCAAGCCTCGCCATTAGCTGCCATGCATCAAGAAGGCCAGCAAGCCAAAGCCGCTACCTTGGCCACCTATGGGGCCCTCAATTACGACGGCCTACCTGGCATCAACCTCGGCGGGAGTGTGTACAACGGAGGGGTGGGGCAAAAGCAGCCTGACGTCGCATCTCCCAGTGCCAGCGTGACCTTGACCGAAGTTCATGCGCGTTGGCAAGCGGGCAAATGGGATCTGTCCACGCTGGCGGCCAGCGGACGCTTTCATGACGTGGACGCATTCAACGCCACCGCAGTCGGCATCAGCAATCCGGTGCCTGGTCTGTTTCGGGGCTGGTATGGACAAGCTGCCTATCGACTCTGGAAGCAGGGCGACTACAGCTTGGTGCCCTTTGTGCGCTATGAAAAACTCAACACTGCGCTTGGTTTCTCTGGCGTTCCGCTTGGTTTAGCGCCCAGCGTGGCGCCAGACACCCGCGTCTGGACGCTGGGTGCAAGCTATTACTTGCACCCTCAGGTGGTGCTCAAAGTCGACACCCAGCGCTACCTCAACCACAGTGCGTTGGACAAACTCAATATGGGCGTGGGTTTTCACTTTTGAACATGCGGCAGACACCGATTTCTCGACGTCAGGTGCTGCAACGCATGGGCCAAGCCAGCCTAGGCGGTGTTGCGCTGTCTGCTGCATCGTCATTTGCCGCAGAGTTCATGAGCCTGGACCAAGCGCTGCGTTTGGTTTTGCCACCCGCCCAAACCTTCTCCCCACTGCCCATTGCTTGGAGCGATGCCTTGCTGAGCGCTGTGGCACAGAGCAGCCAAACGCGAATTCCGCGAGGCTTCAATCCGCAGTGTTGGCAAGCCAGCGCTTCAGAGCGCTCGCTGGGCTGGGGCATGGCCGATCGGGTGATTGGCAAATACGACATCATCGACTACGTGGTGGGCTTTGATGTGTCGGGGGCTGTCAGTGGGATGGAAATCACGGCCTACCGCGAGTCTCATGGCGCAGAGATTCGCAACGCGGCCTGGCGACAGCAGTTCGCAGGACGCAAAGGGCCTGCGCAGCTGCGGTTTGGCGATGACATTCGCAACATCTCGGGCGCCACCTTGTCATGCCAGCATGTGACCGAGGGTGTGCAGCGACTCAGTGCCTTGTTGACCTTGTTGCCGTCTGTGAAATTGGGTGCCTGATGTGATGTGGCAACGCGCTCGCGCACTGTTGGGTACCCTGGTGTCGATCCAGGTGTGCTGTGCTGAGGATGCGCCGAATGACGAGGGCGCTGCGGCAGCGCACATGGCGATGGAGGCCGCGTTTGCCGTCATGGCGCACATCGGGCGCGTCATGAGTGCGCACGATCCGCAGTCGGATGTGGCACGTCTGAGCCAAGCGCGTACGGGTGAGGTGCTGAGGCTGGACCCGCACACGGTCCATGTGATTCGCAGCGCACAACACTGGCAGCGTGTCTCCGGTGGCGCGTTTGATCCCTGCGTGGCTGCCAGTCACTTGTCTGGCCTTGGCCTGCGACCCGGCTTGTGTGCCACGCCCCATGGCTGCGATGACAACATTCACACACTGCGTGTTGTGTCTGCCGATCAGGTGCAGGTAGCGCACCCCCTGGGCTTGGATGTGGGCGGTATCGCCAAAGGCTATGCGGTCGATCAAGCCATTGCCGCTTTGTGTGCGCATGGCATCACGTCTGCGTTGGTCAATGCTGGGGGGGACATGCGAGCCATCGGCGCCCATGCATGGCGCATCGAGGTGCGTCATGCCCGTCAATCGGTGCGCGATGGCCGCGTGCCCGTGTGGCGCCACTTGGTGTGTGGTGCGCTCGCGACCTCTGTGGCAGGCCTGCGCAATCCAGAGTTCGTGGCATCCCTGGGTCGAATGCCTGCCATGTCCGTGTGGCAAAGCGCCACGGTGCGTGCCCACGATTGCATGACGGCTGACGTGCTCACCAAATGGGCTCTCCAGTCTTCGGCGTTGTGCCCATCCTTGAGAACCCATTTACGCCAGTGCGGCGCGCGCATGTGGCGAAGCCGATGAAACGTTCCAAGCACATGTCAGGTTGGAGTCGTGCCACGTGGCGTTGGATGGTGGCGACCATGCTTGGCATGTGGGGCAGTGGGATGGTGTTGTTGGTTTGGCCTGCGGACGTGCTAATGACGCTCGGCGAATGGCCACAAGTCATCCGTCATGGCGCTGTGGTGCTGCACGGTGTGGTGACTTGGCTGTTGTGCGTGTTGTGTGGTCGTGGGCTGTGGCCGCATCTGCGGGTGATTTGGCCCCGTCGCGAGGCCCTGGCGCACTGGGCCTGGGGCTGGGTCAGCTTGGTGGCCTTGTGCTGTGTGGCTGCAGCTGGGTTGTTGTTGCTGTATGGTCCGGCAGGTCTGCACGACAGGGCTTCTGAGCTGCACGGCTGGTTGGGGCTCGTCTTGCCTGCTCTGGTGCTGGCCCATGTTTGGTGGCGTTCGTTGCCCTCACGCGCTTGAGATGGTGCGTTGTGACCACCAAACGTAAAACGCACGCTTGGCCAACTCCACCATGCACAAGTAAGCCAGCACCATGGCTGCCAACACGCCATAGAAAAACGGGGGCGGTGCCACAAAACCCAGATGCGCGCCCCAAGGCGTGAGCGGCAGCGCAATGGCTGTGGCCACCACCACCAGGGAGGTCAGGGTGAGTGCAGGATGCGGCTTGCTGTTGAACGGGTTGCCTCGCGTGCGGATGACAAAAATAACCAACACCTGTGTGCACAGCGACTCCACAAACCAGCCGGTTTGAAACAGTGCTTGTTCTGCATGCAGAACTTCAAGCAGAACATAGAAGGTCAAAAAGTCGAACAAAGAACTGATGGGGCCAATCACCAGCATGAAGGTGCGGATGAAGTTCAAATCCAATACGCGAGGTCGCGCAGTCTCTTGCGCATCGACTTCGTCCAAGGGAATCGGGACTTCTGAGACGTCATACAAAATATTGTTCAGCAAAATTTGCGTGGGCAGCATCGGCAAGAACGGTAAAAACAGCGCGGCACCGGCCATGCTGAACATATTGCCGAAGTTTGAGCTGGTGCCCATCATGATGTACTTCATGATGTTGCCAAAGGTGCGTCTTCCCTCTAACACGCCCGCGTGCAGCACATTCAAGTCTTGCTTGAGCAAAATGATGTCTGCTGCGGCTTTGGCCACATCCACTGCTGAATCGACCGACAGCCCCACATCGGCAGAGTGCAAAGACGGTGCATCGTTGATGCCGTCCCCCATATAACCCACCACATGCCCGCAGGCTTTGAGTGCTTCGATCACCCGCTGCTTTTGTCCCGGGTTGACACGACAGAACAAATTGGCCGTCAAGACCCGCCGCTGCAAGGTGGCGTTGTCCAGTTGCTCAATCTCTTTGCCCGTCAGCACGCCGGTGACCGACAGCCCCAACTGCGCGCATATATGTTGCGTCACCAAATGGCTGTCGCCCGTGACCACCTTGATGGCCACGCCAACCCGCTGCAACTCAGCCAGTGCGGTGGCTGCACTGGCCTTGGGAGGATCGAGAAACGCCACAAACCCAGACAGTACCAACTCAGACTCGTCGTTCACCACCGCATGCGCGTGGTCTTTGGGGACTTCGCGCCAAGCAATCCCCAGTACCCGCAAGCCATCGGCTTCCAGTGCGTGGTAACGCGATTGAATGTCTTGTCGTGCAGCGTCGTCTATCGTTTGGCGTGTGTCCGCGACTTCGAACTCGGTGCACAAGCGCAGCATTTCTTCGGCCGCACCTTTCACCACCAACCAGCGTTTGTGACCGTCGTCGATCAACACGGAAACACAACGGCGCTCAAAGTCAAACGGTATTTCATCGACCTTGCTCCAGGAGCTCACATCCAGAGGTGCACGGGCCAAGATCGCTTCGTCCAAGGGGCTCTTGAGCCCGGTTTCAAAAAAACTGTTCAAGTAGGCCAAGGTCAATACATGGTCGCTGTCTTGTCCTTGCACATTGATGTGGCGCTCTAGCTGAATCTTGGCTTCGGTGAGGGTGCCGGTTTTGTCTGTACACAGCACATCCATCGATCCGAGATCTTGGATCGCGGTTTGCCGCTTCACAATCAATTGCAATTTCGCCAAGCGAATAGCCCCACGCGCGAGGGTGACCGACACCACCATGGGCAACAGCTCCGGTGTCAAACCCACAGCCAAGGCCACGGCAAACAAAAACGATTCCAGCCAGGGCCGGTGATACCAAGCGTTGACCAACAGCACAAACAACACCATCACCACCGTCAACCACATGATCAACATGCCAAAGCGTCGTGTGCCAAGCTCAAACGACGAGGCATGTGCGGGCTTTTGAATGCTGTCGGCAATCTCCCCCATCGCTGTAGTACTGCCCGTGGCCATTACCAGTGCCTTGGCGCTTCCGCCCACTACCGAGGATCCCATGAACACCGCATACGTGGCGTCTTGCATTTCGGCGGCCATTGGGTTTGTCAGTGGGGTATGTTTTTCGACCGGAAATGCCTCTCCAGTCAGCAGCGATTGATTGACAAAAAAATCACGCGCTTCCAGCACCAAGGCATCGGCTGGAATCAAGTCGCCCGCTTGTAACAGGGTTACATCGCCGGGTACGACCTCTCGCAAGGGGATCTCCAGCGCCAGCCCATCGCGCAGCACCTTGGCACGAACCGACACCGATTGACGCAGCTTGTCAGCGGCAGCGTTGGCGCGAAACTCCTGCACAAAATCAAGCGTCACACTCAGCAGCACGATGCAACTGATGATGACAAAGTTGGTCACTTCGCCAGTCATGGCTGACACAGAGCTGGCCAGCAGCAGCACCACCACCAGAGGGTTTTTGAAGCGAGACAAAAACGCTCGCATCTGTGTGTGGTGCGGATCTGGGTGAAACATGTTGGGTCCGCACTGGGCCAACCGCTCTGCGGCCTGTCTACTGCTCAATCCTTGATGCCCAAGGGCTGCGGCAGTCACCGTGTGTGGGTCTGACCACCACTTGCTAACTTCGGTGTGTGTGTTGGTCGAAGTTTCGGGGTGTGTCATGCATTGAGCTTAACCAGTGCAGCCGCGGCTGCTCGCGCCACCAAAAATTTAGGAAGCCACAAAATGGGTGTTTAATTCACCTACAATGCCGTCTTGCAATTCAAACTGCACGCGGGAATAGCTCAGTTGGTAGAGCGCAACCTTGCCAAGGTTGAGGTCGCGAGTTCGAGCCTCGTTTCCCGCTCCAATACAAAAGCCCCTAGAACTCAGTTCTAAGGGCTTTTTCTTTGGGTGCCGTTGTGCTTATTTTGGCAACTTGCCGCCGCTCTTTACACATTCATCCACCGTCTTGAACTCGGTGAACTTCTTGGTGCGCTCATAGTGGGGGCTCGACTTGTCATGGCAAATGCCAGACTCCGATTTTTTGACTGGGTCTGCAGCTGGTGCGGCTGCACCTGCTGGCAACTTACCACCACTTTTGACACATTCGTCCAGCGTTGCAAACGCCGTGAACTTCTTGGTGTTGCCAAACGATGAACTCGACTTGTCATGGCAAATGCCAGAGTCAGACTTCTTCACCACGGGATCAGCCGCGGGCGCGTCTTTTTTGTCTGCGGCGAAGCTGCTCGTCAGTGACAAGCCAAGCGCGCACGCTGCACATATTTGGAGTAATTTCTTTGACATGGTTCGCTCCTGAATGCGTTAAACGTTTTTGAACTTGTCTTTGATGTCTTCTTCCGACATGAGTTCAATCTCATAGGCGCGGTGCTCCGTGATCCATTTGCGATTCACCATCATGCGCAAAATTCCTTCCCGGGTTGCGGGTGTGTCCTCAGCGGCTGTGATGTGCTCGCCAAACAAAAGCACCATGATGGTTTTACCCACAATGTTCAACAAAATACCAAACAGAACCAAGCCCATCAACATCGTGGCCGCTGCAATCATCCGCCCCCAAAAGGTCAACGGAAACATGTCGCCGTAGCCGGTGGTGGTCAGAGTCACCATGCACCACCACATGGCCGCCGGAATGGAGGTGAAGAAGCGCTTGTCTTCGGGGATGGGGTTGCCGTTCATGGGGTCAGTGGGCATGAACTTAGAGGCTTCTGGGGGTGCATCTGCAGGCAAAGGCGTGGCTTTGATTTGTTCATCCAACTTGGCTTGGCCATGGGCGATGGACTCGGCAGTGTACAAATCACCTTCCACGTAATACATCAAGGTGCTGGAGATCATCACCACAGAGAAGAGGGCAATGAAATAGATCTTGAGGTTGGTCAGAATAGGGTTGCTGGCCTCAATCTTGTGCTCAAGCTGCTGCAGCGCAATGCGTGCCATTTTGAGGACTCGCAATACCCGCACCACGCGCAAGATACGAAACACTTTGGTGCCCTGCAAGGCAGTGAGGTTCAACAGAGTCAAGTAGGTTGGCACGATGGAAATCAAATCGACCAAGCCCCAGAAGCTGAAGAAGTACTTGACACGATTTTTTGCGAAGTACATGTGACCTAAGTAGTCGATGGTGAAAAAGATCACCGCTACGATCTCCACCATGTCAAACAACTTGGCATGGGTGGTGGCATAGGGTTCAACCGTTTCGCCAGCCAAAAAGATGCACGATACAAAAATCCAAAAGTTGATGATGGAGACCCAAGCCTTGAAAGCTTGTGAACTAGGATTGGTAAAAATATTGGCCCAAAGGCCTTTATCTGCTTCAGGTGGGGTGGTCGCTATGTTCATGGTCTGAATGTATAAATAAGGTCGTGCAACATCGCACAAGACCCTGAACTTTAACGACAAGTTGAGACAGTTTTTATCATCACTAACGATTGGTAATTAAGCATTCATTTTTTTCAGTTGAAAATAGGTCGTGTCGTTGTCAGAGGTAAAATAGCTGACCAGTTCAGATGCAACTGAACACGCCGCCCGAGTGGTGAAATAGGTAGACACAAGAGACTTAAAATCTCTCGCTTTCCGCAAGGGGCGTACCGGTTCGATTCCGGTCTCGGGCACCATTCTTTTACACAGGCACCAAAGAAGGAGTTTCGTCATGGCACGTTATAACGCCGCGTATGAAATTCATGTGCATGGTCAGGTGCCATTGCGCCCCGACGTGGGTTTGAATCAATTGCAAGAGGCTTTGCGCCCCTTGTGGCAATACGCAGGCGCCCTGTCGCTCGAAGACGGCGCAACCAGCACCTACCCGGAAGAGCCTGGTCTTCGACTCGACACCCAAGAGCATATGTTGCAAATGTGTTGGACGGTGCCGGGCGACGACGATTTTCGTCAAAGCTTGGACGAAATGTGTATGAGCTTGAACGAGCTCACCGCAGCCGGTGCCGCCATTGAAGTGACTTTCTACGACAACCAGTTTGATGACGAAGAAGACCCCTCAGGCGAAGACGCCAAAGATGATTTCGTCATGCTGTTTGTCGGCCCCACGCCGGCCGACATCATGCAAGCGCAGCGCGACATGCTGGTCAACGACGTGATTCATCTGATGGAGCGCCACTTTGACGGCTCTGAGTTGGCTGGCGTGGTCGACGAGATCGATAAATTGTTCTCGCAGCGTTTTGACAGCTTGGTCAACTCCCTCGATTTGGGCAAACCACCGCGTGGCAATGGGGGGGGGCATGGCGGCTCAGGACACGGTGGACGCAAACCGCGGCATTTGCACTGAAGCACAGACACAAAAAACGGCCTCATCAGAGGCCGTTTCTCATTGTGAAGCGAACTTATCCCGCCTTCACCCCAATGCCTTTGAACTCACCGGTGGCAATGCGTTTTTCCCATTCGGCCGGGCCGGTGATGTGGGCGCTGGTGCCGCCTGCATCCACC
>CAIMWY010000216.1 GCA_903845315.1 uncultured Burkholderiales bacterium | reverse complement strand
TATTGAAGGTACAGGTGGCCATGGTGCCATGCCGCACCTGAGTGCTGACCCGGTCGTTGCGGGTTCGGCCATTGTCATGGGGCTACAAACCATCGTTTCGCGCAACGTACCACCACTGCAAATGGCCGTGATTACGGTCGGATCTTTTCAGTCGGGTGTGGCCAACAACGTCATCCCCCAAAACGCCACGCTCAAGCTCAGCGTGCGGGCGCTGGATCGGGATGTGCGAGCGTTGTTGCGCAAGCGCATTGTGGCGCTCGTTGAGTTGCAGGCGCAAAGTTATGGCGTGACCGCACAAGTCGAGTTTTTGCCCGGTTACCCGGTGCTGGTCAATACCCCTGCAGAAACTGAAATAGCCCGCGAAGTGGCGGTGGCGTTGGTCGGCGCAGACAACGTGGTACTCCAAACCGAGCAGCTCACCGCCAGTGAAGACTTCGCCTACATGCTCGACCAAGTGCCTGGCAGCTATCTGTTCATTGGAAATGGCGATGCCGATAACGGCGGTCACGGCGCCTGTATGGTGCACAACCCCAATTACGATTTTGAAGATCGCAACATCCCTGTGGGCGCTGCGTTCTGGGTTGCGTTGACGGAGCGCTTTCTGGCATAGTTCGTGTTTTTGAAAATTTAAATCGGGAGAGATCGCGTTAAACCGCGACGCCGAAGGAGCAACCGCCCCGGAAACTCTCAGGCAAAAGGACCGATTTGAATCGTTGATATCTCTGAAGAGTTGCCGGGCTTAGTCACCTGTACACCGCAGGAGCAAGTGGTTGCATTGAACACGATGGGCCACGAATCTCTCAGGTTCCAAACAGAGGGGGTGCATGCCGCGCATGGTGCGTGAGTTTGCTTTTTTGTCATCTTGACACCCTGACTTGTTTGGAGATCTGAACCATGAAATCAACCGCAACATCCATCGCAGTGATTGGCGGCGGCATCACCGGCGTCACCACGGCTTATGCCTTGGCTAAACGCGGCTTTGCCGTCACGCTGTTTGAGAAAAACCGCTACGCAGCAATGGAAACATCGTTTGCCAACGGCGGTCAGTTGTCAGCGTCCAATGCCGAGGTGTGGAACCACTGGTCCACTATCCTCAAGGGCATCAAGTGGATGTTGAAAAGCGACGCACCGCTGCTGGTCAACCCCAAGCCCAGCTGGCACAAGTTGAGCTGGTTTGTGGAGTTCATCAGCAACATCCCGCATTACGAACGCAACACCGTAGAATCCGCTCGACTTGCCATTGCCGCGCGTGAACATTTGTTTGCCTGGGCGCAGGAAGAAGGCGTGGATTTCGACCTCAAAAAAGAGGGTATCCTGCACATCTACCGCGAGAAAAAAGGGTTTGACCACGCCGGTGAAGTGAGCAAGATGCTGGCTCTAGGCGGCTTGCCACGCCGCGCCGTGACCCCGAGTGAAATGAAAACCATCGAGCCCACGCTGGCCGGCACTTACTACGGCGGCTACTTCACCGAGAGCGACTCCACTGGCGACATTCACAAGTTCACTACGGGCATGGCGCGAGCGGCTGAACGTCTGGGTGTGCAGTGTCTGTATGGGCAAGACGTTATGTCCCTCCACAGCGATGGCACCAAGGCTGAAGTGACCGTGGCTAATAGTGCGGCTGAAGGTGGCGGTCATGTCACGCACCAGTTTGACGGGCTGGTGGTTTGCGCCGGCGTCGAGAGCCGCAGCTTTGCCGCGCAGCTGGGCGACAGGGTCAACATCTACCCAGTGAAGGGATATTCCATTACCGTCAACCTGCCCGACGAACAAAGCCAGTCGGCGGCGCCCATCGTGAGTCTGCTGGACGACGAGACCAAGCTCGTCACAAGCCGTTTGGGAGTGGACCGTTTCCGTGTTGCAGGTACCGCTGAATTCAACGGCTACAACAAAGACATTCGCGCTGACCGCATCCGGCCCCTCATCGCTTGGGTGAATCAGTGCTTCCCCGGC
>CAIMWY010000215.1 GCA_903845315.1 uncultured Burkholderiales bacterium | reverse complement strand
TGTACATGAAGCGCGAACCAGTTTTGTTGTTGAACAGCTCGGTGATGAGCTGAAACGAGGCGGAACTGGCACCATAGTTCGACTTGTCGGGGTTCTGCTTGGAGAAAGCCACCAACTCCTGCACCGACTTGACCGGGTTGTTGGCGTTGACCAGCAACACCATCGGCGAAATGCCCACCATCGTGACAGGTGCAAAGTCTTGCGGGCCATACGGCAGCTTGGCATACAGCGCGTGGTTGAACACCATCGGGCCGCTGGCCCCCATCAGCAGGGTGTAGCCATCGGGCTTGGCTTTGGCCACATAGCTCGAACCCACAATGGCCCCGACCCCCGGACGGTTTTCAACCACCACGGACTGGCCCAGCGAAGCCGCTAGTTTTTCAGCCACGATGCGCGCCAACACATCGGTGCCCCCGCCTGCCGAGTAGCCCACCACCATGGTGATGGATCGTGTAGGGTAATCTGCGGTTTGGGCCGTGACACTGCTCAGGCACAGGCCTGCCAACATCGACAGGCTGAGCGAAAAGATGTGATGAAAACGCATGAAAATTTCCTATTCAAAACAAGGTATTCAACTGAAGAACAGTCACTGCAATCCGATTTGCACATTCAGTACTGCTGATTTCCCGGTGTCTAAAGCGTGCAAACAACGTGCAATCGCAGCGGGCACATCGGACGGGTCGCTGACGCATTCACCATAGGCGCCAAAGGCTTGGCCAATTTGTTCGAAATGACGTTCGTGGCCTTGCAAACGGGCTTGGAATTCGTTGCTCTGCACAGCAGCGCCCTTGGGATACACACGCACCACAGCCTCTTTGACCGCTTGCCAGCCCCCGTTGTCTAGCACCACGGTGAAGATGGGCAGTCCATAGCGTTGCGCCGTGGCATAGACCGACGTAGGGGTGGAAAAATGAAAACCCCCATCGCCCACAATTTGCACCACACGACTGCCTGGCTTGGCCAACTTGATGCCAAGCGCCATGCCCCCACTGAAGCCCAAGCCGCCGCCAGCACCGCCGATCATGCTCAGGGGCTCGGTGCGAGGGATTTGGTTGAGCACGGCAAAGGTGTTGCGAATGGCTTCGTTGACCACCACGTCCTGCGGCGCAATGGCCGCTCCGATGGCGGCACACAAATAGGCCGGCGAGATCGCGCCCACTTGGCCGGTGACAAGAGCGGCTTGCTGCAAAGCGGCGACACGCGTTTGTTGGGCGGCACGCATGCGCGCCATGCGGGTGGCCACGCGCTGATGAAACGCTGCGTCGGCCTTGGTACGCACGATGGCGGCCACTTGGCGCAGCACCGTGGCGCAGTCGGCCTGCACGCGCACATCGGTGGCAAAGCCCCACATGGGAAAGTCTTTTTTGACCGTGTCCACATCCACATGACTCCAGCGGGTGTGGGGCTGGGGATTGGCGTATTTAGGCAACCAGGGCACATCCACATCGAGCAACCAGCCCACGTCGGCGTGGGCCAGTCCCACCGATGGGTCAAACCCAGCAAAGCATGGCGATTCGCGCGACATGCACAGGTAGCTAGGGCTGAATTCGAACACCTGAATGCCACACAATTCAGCCAGGTCTTGCAGTGCAAGAACGGCCTGGGCTTTGCGCCCTAGGTAGGCGGTCACCACCATCGGGTGTTCAGCCTGCAGCAGTTGCTCGGCCAGCGCCTGAGCACAGGCCTCGTCCACGCCGGTGGCATGCACCGCCCCGTAGCGAGACTCGGGGTAGGACTGAACCGCGTCAGGGGCCCAGGTTTCGGCCAGCACTTCGCGCGGCAAGGTCAAAAATACGGGGCCCGGCGGGTCGCTTTGCATCACGGTATGGGCACGGCGCAACACCTCTTTGGTGGTCACGCCCGTGGGCAGGTTGTATTCCCACTTCACATACGAACGCACCAAGCTGCCGATGTCAAACGGGTCTTGCACAAAGTGGACATAGTTGTCGCGTGAACCTTCCAACTCGCCATGCACTGTGAAAGGTGCCTTACCGGCCATCAGCAGAACAGGCAAACGGCCACGGAACATGTTGTGCATGCCCATGGCGGCGTTGGCGGTGCCCGCGTCCACATGCACCATCACCGCTTGGCCACGCCCGGTGACGGCAGCAAAGCCTGCCGCCATATGGATGGCCACGTTTTCGTGGGGACACAACATGACTTGGGCGTGGGCTTTGCCTTGCAGATCCCATTCGGCCAAGGCCTCAATCAAGGAGACATGGTCGGTGCCCAAGTTGGAGAAGATGTAGTCGATGCCTAAATCGTTCAACCCCTCCAGAAAATAGTGTGCGGAGGTGGGTGTTCGTAGCTCAGACATAGGGCAATCGCAATGCGTGTAAATTCGTAAGCATGCTACCGATCAAGGAAGGGCTTGCGGCTAGGGGATTCCCTAGACACACACTCTCCTTAAAATTTCTCACACACCATGAAAAAAATTACCCTCCTACTCGCTGGTTTGCTGATGTCTCCATTCGCGGGCGCAGCTTGGGTGTATTTCGACAATGCCAACGGCACCTCCGACGAGTACTACGATTCGGCCATTACCCCACAAGGCAAGACCACGGTGGTGAAAACTTTTTCGGCGTTCTCTGTGCCCAACCGTGTCCCCTTTTATGACCCCAAGATCAAGGGCAAGGTGGTGAGCTTGGTGAAATTTTCATCGGAGCAATCGTCTTTTGAATTCGATTGCAAAGACAAAACCATTCAACTCAAAAGCCGAGTTTTTTACGCCGACCTTGAAGGCAAGATGCCAATCGTCTCGTACAAAAACAACGACAAAGTCATTGAGAACGACAACTCAGATTTCTCGAAGCAGTTTCAAAAGAAACCCCTTTACTCTGACCAGACCCGCAACTTGCGCTTGATGCAGTTGGCTTGCCCCTGAAGCATTGCGTGCAAACTTTGGCGACTGAGCCTGGCGGGAGCAGCCCTCAAAAGCCCAACAAGCGCTTGGGGTTGTCCCACATCATCTGCAGCAAATCATCTGGCTTGAACTTGTGCTCGACCAACTTGAGCAAGGTGCCATAGTCCAAGCGGTAAGGTGCTTTCAGGTAGGGCCAGTCGGAGGCCCAAATGCAGCGCGACAGACCAAACGCCTGCACCAGTTGGTCCACATGGGCGTTGACGTCGTCAAAGGGAAACATCTGTTGCGAGAACTTGGCATAGCCTGAAATCTTCACCACCGCTTGGCCGCTGCGCCCCAGCGCCAACAACGCTTGCACGCCCGGTGCTTGCAGGCCGTCGCTCAAGCGTGGACGACCACAGTGGTCTACCAGCACCGGCACTTGGGTGCGCTCGATCATGGGCATGAGTTCAACCAACTGATCAGCCTCCACCTGAAATTGCGCCCACAGGCCCAAGGCCGCCATGCGTTGCAGCAAGGGCTCAATGGCTTGGTAGTAGGCCAAGCCATGCAGCGACACATTGAACGCCACGCCCACAATGCCCTGCGCTTGCAGGTGTTGCAGCCGCTCGGCGCTCGTGTTATCCGCCAGCACCGCAATGCCTTTGAAGCGACCACCGCCTTGCGCAATGGCGTCCAGCAAACAACGGTTGTCAAACCCGTACCCCGAGTTAGGCCCCACCAGCAGCGCGTGTTGCACGCCGTAGGCTTGCATCACGTGGGCGAAGTAATCAGCGGTGCCGATCTCTTGGCCTTGCGGTTGGTAGGCCACATCAGGCGCATACGCAAAGCGCTGCGGGTCCAGCACGTGGCAGTGACTGTCTATTTTGGGCAGATCAAAAATCGACACGCCCACGCCTTAGAACGTGGCCGCAATGGCTTGGTGCAATGCGGGGGTGATCTCGGGCATGACGCCAAACCACGCATGAAAGGCCGGACGTGCTTGGTTGAGCAACATGCCCAAGCCGTTGACCGTGGTATGACCACGCGCACGTGCTGCGGCCAACAGCGGTGTTTCCAGCGGAATGTAAATGGCGTCCGACACCAAGGCCGAGGCAGGCAACGCCTCCAAGTGCACATCCAGCCCAGGTTGGCCGTGCATGCCTTGGTTGGTGGTGTTCACCAGCAAGGCCACACCGGCCATGGCGTCGTTGCGCTCGCTCCAGTCATAGACCTTGACACGATCGCCCAACAAGGCCGCCAAGTCGTCGGCCTTGCTGCGGGTGCGGTTGACCAAGCGCACTTCTGGGGCGCCTTCATCGAGCAGGCTCAACACCACGGCACGCGCGGCACCGCCAGCGCCCAACACCAGCGCGGAGCCCGCATCGCCACGCCAATCGGGCTTGGCATCGCGCAGGCTTTGGATGTAGCCAAAGCCATCGTTGTTGAAGCCATGCAGGCTGCCATCGGCTTGCACCACGATGGTGTTGATGGCGCCCATGCGTTGGGCCACCGGATGGACCACGTCCATCATCGCCATGGCGTTGACCTTGTGCGGGATGGTGATGTTGCAACCGGCAAAGCCCAAAGCGGGCAGGCCACGGATGGCATCGGTCAACTTATCGGGATGCACCGGCAGCAAGGCGTAGGTGCCCCGCAAACCGTATTGGGCAATCCAGTGGTTATGGATGACGGGAGAACGCGAATGCGCCACGGGCCAACCCATGACACCGGCCAAAACGAATTTCTGATCAGACACAGATCACCTTATTTTTTGTTAACGGGAGGAAGGATATCGCTCACCACTTGTTTGCCACCGACCACGCGGGTCATGTAACTTTCGCGGTCGAGGTCGCCGTTGGCGTCAAAGCTGACGTCCAACAAAATACCGGGGTGGTCTTTCGCCGACAGGCTGATGCCGTGCATGGCAGCAGCAAAGGCTTTGGGATCGAACTTGCCAATTTTTTCCGTCACGGCTTTCACGATGTACATGCCGCTGTAGCCCTTCAAACCATTGTGGTCGGAGCGGCTTTTGAATTCGCGCTGGAAGGCTTCGTCAAATTTGCGCACCGAGGCTTGGGGCGCGTCGGCGGTCAAGCCCACATGGGCCACGGCACCGTTGGCGCTGTCACCGGCGAGTTCAATCACCTTTTGGCTGGTGAGCACCGTCTCGCCAATCACCGGCTTGGTGTAACCCTGCTTGCGCAACTCGCGCAGCAAACGCGCGGCTTCTTCTTCGTTGGTGTAGACAAACACTGCGTCGCTGTTGCTCTGGCGCGCTTTGAGCACGGGACTGCTGAAGTCGAGCTGACCGGGTTCAGTCGAAATGTCTGAGGCTACTTTGATGCCACGCGACTCCAGGGCCTTGACGATCAAATCACGCCCGCCCTTGCCAAAGTCGTTGTTGGTGTAAATCACGTCCACGTTTTTGGCCTTGACCTTGTCGCGGATGTAGTTGGCAATCTTGGGCATGGCCGAGGCTTGCGTGAACGAGGTGCGGAAGATGTAGGGGTTGCCCTGCTGGGTGATGGCGGCGGCCTCACCACCTGTGAAGTTAGGAATTTCGGCGCGGCGGGTCTCGGCCATGCTGACCAGGATGGAGCCCGAGAACACCGGCCCCATCACCACATACGCACCGTCATCGGTGGCTTTTTGGGCCAAACCTTTGGACACGCCGGGGTTGGACTGGGTGTCAAACGCTTGGTAGTCAATCTTGCGACCCAAGATGCCACCTGCGGCATTGATTTCTTTGACGGCCAACTTGATGCCGTTGTCAAAGTTGGTGCCCGAGGTGGTGCCCGTGCCTGTCAACTCCACCAAGCCCACCACCTTGACGGTTTGTTGGGCCATGGCCAAGCTGGCCGTCAAGCAAGCCAACAGCGTGGCCGTTTTAAAAATTCGAAGCATGGGTGTCTCCTAGTTAGTGATGCAATTTGGACGCCCACCAATTTAACAGGTTTGCCAAGCGTTCAATGGCTCAAGCTGCCTGGGATGCGATTGGCTCTAGACTTCACACATCACCCACGAACGCATGCGATGCACGCAAGGGTTCAATTTGTGAAAGGCACACAAGATGGCAATCGCTTGGCTCAAGGCAATTCAAAGCGTTCCCTGGTCGGACGTGATCAGCAACGCCCCCAAAGTGGCCGAGGGCGCCAAGAGCTTGTGGGACCGCGTCGCCAAGAAAGCCGGGCTAGACGCTGCCCCCGAAACAGCAGCGCCCACACAAGACATCACACCCCCCACCGATTTGCAACAACTGCAAGCTGACATGGCGCGGTTGACCCAACGCCAACAGCAACTGGAGTTGCAGCTGGTGTCAGCCACGGAGCTCATCAATGCATTGGCGCAGCAAAATCAAAATTTGGTGCAACGGGTGGACCGGCTGCAAAGCCGCATGCATTGGCTTTTCGTGAAAATTCTTGTGAGTTGGGTGGTGGTGGCGTGCGCAGCATGGTGGAAGACTGACATCGTCGGTCTGTTGGGGCAAGGTTAATTCCGTTTTCGCAACACCTTCACATGAACCCACTGCCTACGACCCACACGCCAAGTAACAGCTGGGAAATATTTCGCCAGCAAGCGGGGCGTGTGGCCCAGCTTGAGTTCAGCGCTTACTGGCATCACCGCAAACTGATGTGGGCCGCTTTGGTGGTGGTGCTCATCCCCTCAATCTATCTGCTCATTTACCTCTCCAGTGTGTGGGACCCGTCGGCCCGCTCAACCGCACTGCCCGTAGGTTTGGTCAACCTAGATGGTGGCTTCACCTACCAAGAAAAAACACTCAACATTGGCAACGACCTGATCACCAGTTTGCAAGCCAAAAAACAACTGGGCTACCAAAGCTTCAACAGCGAAGCCCAAGCACGCCAGGAAGTGCGTCAAGGCAAGCTGGCCTTTGCGCTCATCATTCCGACAGACTTCAGCGCCAACGCCGTGCCCGGCTTGCAAGCGGGTCAAGGCCGTTTGGTGGTGTACACCTCAGCGGGCAATAACTACGAAAGCTCGGTGTTGGCCTCGCAATTTGCCAAGGCACTTGGCGAAGAAGTCAACCAGACCTTGAATGAACGGCGCTGGTCGTTGGTACTCACAGCCAGTGCCGGCTCGCAACAAAGTGTGGACCGCCTGCGCGACGGCATGACCAAGTTGCGCACCGGCGCATTGGAATTGGCCAACGGGACCAGCAAAGCCGAGTCCAACAGCCTCAGCTTGCGTCAAGGCAACTTGCGCTTGCAAGACGGCGTGCAACGATTGGCCGACGGAACCACACAACTGGGCAGCGGCATCCGCGCCATGGAAGCTGGCCTACCCCCAGTGGATGATGTGCGCGGCCTGCGCATAGGTGCAGAGGCCCTGGCAGCAGGTCATCAAGAATTGGACAAAGGATTGCAAGAAATTCGCCTGGGTAGCCAACGCATGGCGCAAAGTGTGGGCGCGTTCAAAACTGAAACAGAAAACATTTTGTTCGTACCTTCGTCGGTCTCTGATGGCTTGGACCGCGTGCGTTTAGGTGCAGAGCAGTTGGACTTAGGACTGGTGCAGGCACAAGAGGGGCAACAAAAACTCAGCCAGGGCGCTGACACACTCAGTGCCAAAGTACGCACCCTGACTTTTGGGGTGCGTGAACTGCGCGCCAACTTGCGCCACATGACCAGTAAATTGCCCGAGGACAACCAGCTCGATCAAGTGCGCCAAGGCGCGAGCGACCTGACGCGTGGCAACCATCAGTTGCACGAGGGTTTGCAACGCCTGCGAGAGGGCTCACACTATCTGTCGGCTGGCATTGATTTGATGACGCAAGAATTGCCCAGCTCGGTGGGTTCGATCGAAGGCAGCGCCGAAGGCTTGGCGCACTCAGTGACGCCTATTTTGGAAGTCGATGCCCAAGTACCCAACCACGGCAGTGGCTTTGCACCCAACATCATTCCGGTCGCGCTGTGGCTGGGCGCCGGCATTGCCGCGTTTTTGGTGCACCTGCGATTGCTGCCAAGGTTGGCTCAAGGTTATTCACCTTGGGCGCTGTTTGCTGGCAAGGTGTCGGTGCCTGCCACGGTGTCTCTGCTGCAAGCCGTTGGCGTGCTCTTGACGGTGCAAGTGGTGTTGGGCATTGCCATTGAACATCCGCTTTTGTTGGCTTGGATGTTGGCCATTGCCTCCCTCACCTTTGTGTGCATCGTCTATGCCTTGACACGCGCTTTTGGTGACGCTGGCAAGGCCATGGCGATGTTGTTTTTGGCACTGCAGGTGTCGGCCTCGGGTGGTTTTTTGCCGGTCGAACTCAGTGGCAGTTTGTACGCACAAATCAGCCCTTGGCTGCCCATGACTTGGGTGGTGATGGGTGTGAAGGCCTGCATGTTTCATGCGTTTGAGGGCGACTGGCGCACCCCCATGCTGATCACGCTGTGCTGGGGCGCTGCCAGTGCCTGCGTGGCCTGCTTTGTCGGGCGTTGGCGATTTGTGCCTGTGCGCCGCATGCGCCCGATGTTGGATATTTAGCACAGCCCAAGGCTTTGCAAACTTGGGTCAAGCTAGTCAAACTTAGCGCCTGAGGCTTTGATGAGCTTTTCCCACTTCTCGGTTTCTGCCGCCATGTATTTGGCAAAGTCGGCCCGCGTGCCGCCCAATGCATCAATGCCTTGGCTTAGCAGTTGCTGCCTCACCTCGGGCGCAGCCATGGACTGGTTGATGGCTTGTGAAAGCCTGTCTTGAATGTCGCGAGGCGTGGATTGCGGCACCAACACACCAAACCACACCGAGGTTTCATAACCGCTCAAACCCGACTCGCTGATGGTGGGCAACTTGGGCGCAATGGCCGAACGCTGCGCGCTCGTGACCGCCAAGGCCTTGAGTGCACCGCTTTGGATGTGCGGCAGAGCCGTCGATGCAGGGGCAAACATCACCGGCACCAAGCCCGACAACACATCGGTCATGGCTTGTGAACTGCCTTTGTAGGGCACATGGCTGAGCTTGACACCCGCCATCAAGTTGAACAGTTCGCCCGACAAATGGGGCGAGGTGCCATTGCCCGAAGACGCAAAGTCAATCGCACCCGGTTTTGTTTTGGCCAAGGCCACCAACTCTTGCACAGTGTTGACGCCCAAGGAGGGATGCACCACCAAGAGATTGGGCAAGCTGGTCACCAAGGTGATCGGCGCCAAATCGTTCGCGAAGCTAAAGGGCAGACTTTTGCCCATGCCCGCATTGATGGTGTTGGCCACCGAACCCAGCAACAAGGTGTAGCCGTCTGCTGGGGCACGCACCACACCATCTGTGGCAATGTTGCTACTGGCACCGGGTTTGTTGTCGACCACCACGGCTTGGCCCAAGGTGTCGCTGAGTTTGCGCGCCAAGATGCGCGCGGTCACATCGGCCGAGCTGCCGCTGGGAAAACCTACCACCAGTTTGATGGGCTTGTTGGGATAGCTGGCTTGCCCCCAGGCGCTGGCTGCACAGGCTATCCACAGACCGGCGATCCATGCGCGGCGCGTGGTGTCGCCAAGGTGATGTCTAAGGGTATTCATGTTGCCT
>CAIMWY010000214.1 GCA_903845315.1 uncultured Burkholderiales bacterium | reverse complement strand
CATGCTGGCAAAGCCTGCGCGCTCCCAGGTGTCGTGCGTGACCTCCACCAAGAAGGTGCTCATGTCGGGGCGGTAGCGGTAATGGTGGGCGCAGAACACGCCGTGCTCGGTTTTACGAAAGGTCAGGGTCAGGCTGTTGAAGGGCTGGGTCGTGCCGTACCAAATGAATTTATTGGGTCGCCAATCGGTGGTGGTTTCAAACTTGTCTTCGTTTTCCATGCGCAACCAAGAGAATGCGCCGTTGGCCCCCACCACCAAATCGGCCTCGCCGAGTTGCGCCAAGCTGGTGATGTCGGTGTCGAAATGGATGGGAACGCCCAGTTTCTCCACATAGTCAAACAGCAAGGTCAACAATTCCAGGCGACCAATCGAGGCAAAACCATTGCCCGCAATCGGGATGGTGGTGTCGTTGTGCACCACGGTGATATCGGGCCAGTTCTCGAGGTGAGGGGTGAGGTACTGGTACAGCGCTTCGTCGTCAGCGCGTAAAAAATCCAGTGCCCGGTCCGAGAACACCACGCCAAAACCCCAGGTGGCGTCACGCGGGTTGCGTTCAAAAATTTCAATGTCATGCGTGGGGTCGAGTTGCTTCATCAGGGCCGCGAAATACAAACCTGCGGGTCCGGCGCCCAAAATTCTGATCTTCATCGTGACGTTTCCTTGGAAACATCAAGATTAACCCAGTTCTCGGCCTGATACGGCACACTCTTTGCTAACTCTAAAACAGGATAAATTCAGTTTCTCACCCGTCAACAACGCATTCGCTGCGCATTCAGAAAGGTCTTGATGTCAACACGCCACACAAACTCCCCCATGACGCGCCGCCATGCATTGCACGCACTCACAGCCAGCGTGGCCGCGCTGGCCCTGCCCGCGCACGCAGCATGGCCTGACAAACCCATCAAACTGGTGGTGACCTTTCCACCGGGCGGTGCCAGCGACATCGTGGCACGCGTGATGGCTGAACAACTCAGCATCAAGTTGGGGCAGCCCGTGGTGGTGGACAACCGCCCCGGTGCTGGGGGCTGCGTGGGTGGCAGCTTTGTGGCGCAGTCCCCTGCCGATGGCTATGTGTTGATGCTCTCCAACTCCACGCCCATTTCCATTGGGCCATTTGCCTTGGAAAAGCAACCCTACGACCCGGTAGAAGCCTTCACCCACATCGCCTCGATTGGTGCGGCACCCTGTGTGGTGATGGCCAACCCGGCGTCTGGCATCCGCAGCCTCAACGACCTGCAAGCCTACGCCCGCAAAGAAGGCCGGCTGGACTTTGGCTCGGGTGGCCCGGCATCGATTGGCCACATCTACGGCGAGTTGATGAAGAAAGAGTTGGGCCTCAACATGGTGCACGTGCCTTACCGGGGTGGTGCACCCATGACCACCGATTTGATTTCGGGCGTCATCCCGGTGGGTATGGATGTGTTGACCGCTTACGTGCCGTACTTCAAAACCGGCCAGCTGGTACCTTTGGCGGTGACCTCGGCCAAACGATCGCCACTGGTGCCCGATGTGCCCAGCATCACCGAGTTGGGCAACCACCGAAAGCTCGTGCTCGACAACTTCTTTGGCGTGTCTGGCCCCGCCAAAATGCCCGCTGACGTGGTGACACGCATTCACAGTGCGAGCAACGAGGTGATGGCGCAAGCCGACTTCAAAAAACGCATGCTGGACCTGGGGATCACCCT
>CAIMWY010000213.1 GCA_903845315.1 uncultured Burkholderiales bacterium | reverse complement strand
TCGTTCCAGTGTTGGGCGGCTTCTTGGCTTTGATGCTGTTGCCCGCGGCTTCACTTGGGTTGATGGCCGCCACACGTGAGGTGGAGTTAGGTAAGTTCCCCATGCCATTCATCTTGGCAGCCGGCTTTAGAACCGGCACCGATGGCAAGCGCAACATGGTCGTGCTGGGCTTGATGTACGCACTGTGTTTTGTAGGCGTGATGGGCTTGTCCACATTGGTGGACGGCGGAGACTTTGCCAAGTTGTATTTGGTGGGTGGTTCACTCGAAGTTGACACCTTGATGAAGCCCGAATTTCAAAATGCCATGTGGTTATCACTGCTCTTGTACATGCCCCTCTCGGCTGTGTTTTGGCATGCACCTGCCTTGGTGCACTGGCATAACGTGCCGGCAATCAAGAGTTTGTTTTTCAGCACCGTGGCTTGCCTCAGCAACTGGCGTGCGTTTTTGGTGTTTGGCCTGCTGTGGTCGTTTATTTTTCTACTCACGGCTTTGGTGATCACGCTGATTGCAAGCTTCACGGGCGACAGCGAATTTGCTTCATTGGCCCTGCTGCCCGCCATGTTGATGCTGGCGGCCATGTTTTTCTGCTCGACCTACTACAGCTTTCGCGACAGCTTTGTGTCCGACGTGATTTACGCCTGAACCCTGCGCTCAGATCTGCGTGAGCTTGGCCACACTGAGTGCGAGCCACTTGATGCCGTGGCGACCAAACTTCACTTGGGCGCGGGCGTCGTCTCCCACGCCTTCCAAACTGATCACCGTGCCCTCACCAAACTTGGTGTGAAACACCTGGACGCCGCTGCGCACCCAGGCGTTGGGGCCACTGGTGGGGGCCGCACGTTGCACCACGGGTGCTGCCGCCGTGGCCGCGCCACCACCCCAGGGGTTGTTCTGCCATGCAGGGTTTTGCCAAGCATCACGCCGTGAGGTTTGCGGGTCGGCAAAAGCGGAACGGGCGGGCGTGATCCACTTCAGGGTGTGTTCGGGCAACTCTTCAAAGAAACGGCTCTTGAGGTTGTAGCGGGTTTGGCCATGCAGCATGCGGGTTTGCGAATGGCTGAGGTACAAACGCCGGCGCGCCCGTGTGATGGCCACGTACATCAGGCGACGTTCTTCTTCCAGGCCGTCGTAGTCGTTCATCGAGTTTTCATGGGGGAACAAACCCTCTTCCATACCGGTGATGAACACACAGTCAAATTCCAAACCTTTGGAGGCATGTACCGTCATCAGCTGCACCGCGTCTTGGCCCGCCTGAGCTTGGTTGTCGCCCGACTCGAGCGCGGCGTGGGTCAAAAAAGCGGCCAGGGGCGACATGGTTTCACCCGTGTCGGGGTTGATCATTTGGCCGTCCACCGGCAAGGCCACGGCCTCTCGACCAAAACCTTCTTGGGTCACAAAGCTCTCCGCTGCGTTGACCAGTTCGGCCAAGTTCTCCAAACGGTCAGCACCTTCACGCTCGGCCTTGTAATGCTCGGTCAAGCCCGAGTGGTCCAACAGCAACTCAATGATTTGGCGCAGAGTTTGGCCCTGGGTCTGCTCGCGCAGCACATCGATCTTGGCCACAAACGCGCTCAGGTTGGCACCGGCTTTGCCAGAGACCGCGCTCACCGCATCGTGCATGGCGCAGCCCATGGCACGCGCAGCGTCTTGCAATTGCTCGATGCTGCGTGCCCCAATGCCGCGCGGCGGGAAATTGACCACGCGCATGAAACTGGTGTCGTCACGCGGGTTCTCCAACAACCGCAAATAGGCCAGCGCGTGTTTGATCTCGGCGCGCTCAAAAAAGCGCAAGCCGCCATACACCCGGTACGGCATGGCCGCATTGAACAGCGCGGTTTCAATCACCCGACTTTGCGCGTTGCTGCGATAGAGCACCGCGATTTCGTGGCGATGCGCCACGCCTTGACTGCCGTCGCCGTTTTGGCCATCGCGCAGCAACTGCTTCATCTCATCCACCATCCACTGGGCTTCGGCAAAGTCAGTGGGTGACTCATAAATGCGCACCGGTTCACCCGCACCTTGGGTGGTGTGCAGGTTTTTGCCCAAGCGGCTTTTGTTGTGGCTGATCAGGTGGTTGGCGCTGTCCAAGATGTTGCTGAAGCTGCGGTAGTTTTGCTCCAGCTTGATCTGGTGCTGCACCTGGTACTCGC
>CAIMWY010000212.1 GCA_903845315.1 uncultured Burkholderiales bacterium | reverse complement strand
TGAAACACTTAATATTCACAAGGCTGCACCAAGACTCAGCTTGAGCCAACCCGCAACCAGCAAGCTTTTGCATGAAACAGAAATGCTTTACAAAACGCTCTTGTTTGAGCGACTTCCCAGAGGACTCAAACCCACCGCCGCTGGACAAATCGCCATCCTCAGCGCCCGTGTCTTGTTGGGTGAAATCGGAAACTCTCTGAGCGAAGCCCAATTGGTAGCCTCCGGTATTTCAGGTCTGGTGCGCATAGGGGCGCTACCCGCTGCCATACCCACGCTTTACCAACGTGTGCTGACTCAGGCCCACGCCGTCATGCCCAAGCTGATAATTTCTGTCACGGAAGGATCGCTAGACGGTCTTCTGGCATCACTCAGACGCAAAGAGCTCGATGTGGTGTTAGCTCGCTTGTCGGGCGAAACCCAACAGTCCTCATTTGAGACTGAACCTTTGTTTGAAGAATCGGTGTGCCTGGTCGTCCGCCCGAATCATCCTTACGCAAAAAAGCGACGTCTGGACGCCAAAGACCTCGCCAGTCAAGATTGGGTATTGCCGCCAGAAAGCGCCCCGGTTCGTCAAGAAATCGTGAGGAATTTCAACGAGGCTGGCCTGTCTTGCCCTCAAGCCTGGATAGAAACAACCTCCCTGCTATTGACAGAAACGGCCATCATGCAACACGACCTCATTGCCGCATTGCCTCAAAGTGTGGCTGAGTTGTATCAAAGACGTGGGCAATTGCGCATCTTGAAAGCCAACTTCAAAATTCATATGCCGCCTCTGGGCGTTGTAAGACGGGCAGTCGAAACGCCTTCACCCAACGTTGCAAAGCTGTTGGATGTCATCCGATCAGGTCTTCATTGAGAAGTTGTCATGGGTTCCACACATTGCATTGTCTCGTTTTAAAAAGCTTTTAAAGTACACCAAAATGTAGGCTACGGCTTGGTCTACGACGTGATTGACCAACGTCTGGTAGTGATCGTGATCTCTGTGGGTCGGCGAGACCATGACGACGTTTAAATCAAGGCGTCGCAGCGGAAGTAACACGCATTCACTCATCCACGCTGCGTGCTCACTTGAAAATATCCAGATAGTTGTTGTGCGTTTCCGATAACTCAGGTACATTCAGGGCATTGCAGTATTTTTTTGCTACCTCATGCTGCAACCAAGTTCGATTTGAGCAGCGGTACTCCCAACACCGCACACCTCCACCACCCCAGACTCTCTGGGACACCACGGGTGGTCTGACTTTCTCCCTAGGCAAGCTTTTTCTGGTGACCTTAACACCGTCGCCAATGGTCATGTACCGTTGTACTTTGCAACACCATGCACCCGGGCTCTAAGTGCCCACACATCACTGGTTTTCATGTCATTAGTTTCTTCACATCCATTTGCCGTTGGCAATTTTCGGATCACACCGCTCAGCCGGTCACACGACGCGGGCCATCACACGGCCGTTCTCTCCATCCGCAGGGGTGAGGGATCGCAAACGAATGACCGCATCTACACCTTCAAACCTGAATTCAAATGTCAAGACAGCGCGCTGATGTATGCAGC
>CAIMWY010000211.1 GCA_903845315.1 uncultured Burkholderiales bacterium | reverse complement strand
TGGCTTTGTAAATATTGCCTTTGCGCTGTTCGCGGCCTTCAATTTCGATTTCGTAGTCGAGCAGTTTTTGTCCATCGACGATGGCCAATCGGCGCTCTTCCGACTGGGTTGCATTGATCAGCATCCGTTTCATGATGCATTCCTTCACGTTTCAAATCATCACAGGCCCATGACGGGCCAACGATGCCGGAACGAACGTCAGAAAACGAAGGGAACAAGCCGCCAAAACCGCCGGCACAAGCGCTTTAGCGCTGGCGACGGTGGGGGGGCGTGTGGATGGGGGCGAGTCGTGTGCCGGACCTTGGCTGTGCCATGACAAAAGCTGGCGCACGTGGGGCAGGGCTTGGCCGCAGGCTGTTGGCAATGCGGGCAACGCTGCGCGATTGCAACGGCCAAAGCCATTGCGTGCAGAGTTCCAACATCATCATTACCAAAACCATGGGGTTTGCTTCTCGCTGTGATCCGTTGTTGAAGTCTTTCTGAGCTTCAGCAACTTGGGGTATTCCGTTTCAGTGTTTTCTGAGCATCGGCTCATCTCTTGGGGTGCGCGCCATCCAGCCTCTAGGAACTGGGTCTGCATCACAAGCCCAAAAGGGGCATCGACCTCACCGCGTTTGTTGGTACGTGCTCTAATCTCAGTTAAATCAAGCACTTAGAACAAAACGCTGGTGAACAACATTATAGAGGCAGCATCTGCTGCCCACGCCCCCTCAGTGAAAACCCTCGCTGTTGACGAAGAGTCAGCCGGGCAGCGCTTGGACAATTTTTTGATGCGCCATCTCAAAGGCGTGCCCAAAACCCACGTTTACCGGATCATTCGCTCAGGCGAAGTGCGGGTCAATAAAGGGCGTGCTTCGGCCGACCAGCGGGTGGTGGCGGGCGATTTGGTGCGCCTGCCCCCTGTGCGCATTTCGGCCCAAGTGGCCGCCAAGGCAGACAGCCCGGCGCCGGCGCGGGAGTTTCCTGTGCTGATGGAAGACGAGGCGCTGATCGCGATTGACAAACCGGCGGGGGTGGCCGTGCATGGCGGCAGTGGGGTGAGCTTTGGCGTGATTGAACAGTTGCGTCGGGCTAGGCCGGCCAGTTTGAACCTAGAGTTGGTGCATCGACTGGACCGCGAAACCTCGGGCGTGTTGCTGGTGGCTAAAAAGCGTAGCGCTCTCAAACACCTGCAAGATCAGTTCCGTGACCGTGAAACCGGCAAGACCTATTTGGCCTTGGTGCTCGGACTGTGGCCTTCCAACAAAAAAGTGATCGATGCACCGCTGCACAAATACATCGTGGAAAAAGGCGATGGTGAGGGGGAGCGTCGCGTCAAGGTGGTGGGCAAGGACGACCCCAATGGCATGCGCTCGATCACCTTGGTGCGTGTGGCACGCACGGTGGGGCCTTACAGCTGGTTGGAAGTGACCATCAAGACAGGACGCACCCACCAAATTCGCGTTCATCTGGCCAGCCAAGGCCACCCGATTGCGGGCGACGACAAATACGGTGACTTTGAACACAACAAGCAACTGCAAAAGTTGGGGCTCAAGCGCATGTTTTTGCATGCATGGCAGCTTAAATTTCAGCATCCTCAAAGCGGACGCCCCATCACCTTGCAAGCACCTTTGCCCCCTGAGTTGCAGAATTTCGTGGATTCGATTCAGCCACCGATTCAATCCAAACCCCAAGACTTTTGAAGCCATGACCTTGCGACCCCGTCAATTTGATTTGATTGCCTTCGATTGGGATGGCACCTTGTTTGACTCCACCCAAATCATCACGCGCTGTATCCAGTTGGCTGTGGTGGATGTGGGGGGGCTCAAGCCAAGCGACGAGGCCGCATCGTATGTGATTGGCATGGCCTTGATTCCAGCCTTGGCCCATGCCGCACCGGATGTGCCCAAGGACAAATACCCACTGCTCAATGCGCGTTACCGCCACCATTACATGCAGCACATGGATGACATTGCTTTGTTTGATGGTGTGTTGCCCATGCTGGAGGCCTTGCGCGCCAGGCACCACTGGGTCACGGTGGCCACGGGCAAAAGTCGTCGTGGTTTGGATGAGGCCCTGCATTCGTCTGAATTGAAGGGCGTGTTTGATGGGTCTCGCACTGCGGATGAGACAGCGGGCAAGCCCCATCCCCGCATGCTGAACGAGTTGATGCGCGAGTTTGGTGTGGCGCCTGAGCGCACTTTGATGGTGGGTGACACCACCCATGATTTACAGATGGCGCTCAACGCTGGCTGTGCCAGTGTGGGCGTGAGCTATGGCGCCCATGCGCACGATCAGTTTGAGCCCTTGAAGCCGCGTTTTGTGGCGCATTCGGTGAGGGCTTTGCACGATTGGTTGTTGGCCCATGCCTGAAGCACACAGTCCCATGCAACTGCCGCTTTGCCAAAGCGCAGAGTTGGTGGAAGGCGGTCTGGCCGTGCCGTTTGATGTGGTGTATGCCGGCCAAACCTGCCGTGCGTTTGCGGTGCGCTTCCAAGGGCGGGCCCATGCTTACCTGAACCGATGCAGCCACGTGGCGATGGAGATGGACTTTCAGCCCAACCGTTTGTTTGATGACACCGGTGCGTGGTTGTTGTGTGCCACGCACGGTGCGGCTTACGCGCCAGATACCGGCGCTTGCGCGGGTGGGCCATGCCGCGGTGGGTTGGTGAAAATTGACCTCACAGAAACAGATGGGGTGGTGCACTGGCATACTGCTTACAACCTCAAACCTTTTGAATTTTTGTTCTGAGTACTGATTTATTTTTCGCAAAGAAGCCTTCATGTCTGAGCCCTATTTCACTGAACACACACCTGGACCCTCGCAGCCCAAGGCAACTTGGGAGCGCGAAGCGCTGGAGCGTTTGGCCTTTGCCACCTTGGCCGAGCAACGTGCTGCACGTCGTTGGCGCATCTTTTTTCGGTTTGCGTGGCTGATCTTGGCCGTGGCCTTGATGTGGGCCGGCTTGCACAAAGGTGGCATGGGCGGCACAAGCCCCAGCCAGCCCCACACGGCGGTGGTGGAAATTAAGGGCGAAATTGCCGATGGGGCTGGTACCAGCGCCGAGTGGATCGTGTCAGCGCTGCGCACGGCCTTTGAAGACGAAGGCTCGCGGGCTGTGGTCTTGTTGATCAACTCACCGGGCGGCAGCCCAGTGCAAGCGGGCATCATCAACGATGAAATCCATCGCTTGAAAAAAAAGCACAACAAACCTGTGTATGCCGTGGTGGAGGAGTCGTGCGCATCAGCGGCGTATTACATTGCCGTGGCAGCCGACGAAATTTATGTCGACAAGGCCAGCATCGTGGGCAGCATCGGCGTGTTGATGGATGGCTTTGGCTTCACCGGTTTGATGGACAAGTTGGGGGTTGAGCGCCGCTTGATGACGGCAGGTGAGAACAAAGGCTTTCTCGACCCCTTCAGTCCTCAAACCAAGCCTCAGCGCGCGCATGCACAAACGCTGTTGGATCAAATTCACCAACAGTTCATTCAGGTGGTGCGCGAGGGGCGTGGCAAGCGCTTGAAAGAAACGCCAGAGTTGTTCAGTGGTTTGTTTTGGAGTGGCCAACAAGCCATTGACTTAGGCCTGGCGGACGGCTTGGGGAACTTGGATTTTGTGGCGCGTGAGATTGTCAAAGCCGAAGACATCATCGATTACACCCGCCACGACAACGTGGCCGAGCGCTTGGCCAAGCGCTTTGGTGCGGCGATCGGCGAAGGCGCTGTGCATGCGCTGCAACGGGTGCAGCCTTTGCGCTGACAGGCGCTGAGTCCAAGGTAAAGGCTCCTGCGGGAGCCTTTGTCATTTGCCTATGGCAAACACGGTGGGTTGACCCGAGACGCCTGCAGGCTGATTGCGCCAAGCTTGCACGCTGTGACAACTCACATCCATGCTGGCCAGCGTCAAGCCGCTGGCGCGTGCCAAGCGCGTGCTGCTTTGCAGACCCCGAAGCAAGGCGTCCCACAGGGCTTGGTTGCGGTAGGGGGTCTCAATGAAAAGTTGGGTTTGGCCTGTTTTGAGTGCCAGCGTTTCAAGCTCCCGCAGGCGTTGGGTGCGCGCCGTGGCGTCTTGTGGCAGATAACCCACAAAGGCAAAGTTTTGCCCGTTCAAACCACTGGCTGCCAGTGCCAACAGCAGGGACACAGGGCCTACCAAGGGCACGACCCGTAAGCCCAAATCATGGGCCGCGCGCACCACCGACGAACCGGGGTCTGCCACGGCGGGCATGCCCGCTTCGCTGACCAGCGCCATGTCATGACCCGCCAACGCGGCCTTCAACATCGGCTTGGCATCGAATTGCCCGGAGTGATCGCCCTTTTTGTGGACCTCACGGGGCAACTCGGTGATGGTGAGTTGTTGAATGGGCAGAGCCAATGGGTGCGAAGGGTCAACGCGTTTCAAAAAGGCGCGGGTGCTTTTGGCGTTTTCTGTGATCCAGTGGCCCACCTGGCTTGACACCCGCAAGGTTTCTTGCGGCAGCACATCGGCGATGGGGGTTTCGGTGTCGCAACCAAAATCGAGTGGGGTGGGCACCAAATACAAGGTGCCCTGTGTTGCATGGGCACTCATAGCCGTTGCACACCTGCCGAGCGGAGCATGCGACAAGTGCGAATCAGTGGCAATCCAACCAAGGCTGTTGGATCGTCGTTGTGAATGGCCTCAAGCAAGCTGATGCCGAGCCCTTCGCTTTTGGCGCTGCCAGCGCAGTCATACGGTTGTTCAGCCAATAAATAGGACTCTATTTCTGCATCGCTCAAGTCTCGAAATTTCACCTCAACCGATGCCAGCTCACACTGTTCGAAGCCTGTGGACAGGCACACCACGGCGACGGCGGTTTGAAAAATCACGGTTTGCCCTCGCATGCGTTGCAATTGTTCGACCGCACGTGCGTGGGTTCCGGGCTTGCCGAGTGGTTCGCCTGCGAGATCGGCGACTTGGTCAGAGCCGATCACGATGGCTTGGGGGTGCAAGCTCGCCACTGCCTGTGCTTTGGCCAAGGCCAAGCGACAAGCCAAAGCGCGCGGCGTCTCATGGGGGCGTGGCGTTTCATCGACGTGAGGTGCAACTACGTCAAACGGCAGCTGCAAGCGACTCAGCAGTTCGTGGCGATAGCGCGAAGTGGAACCTAGGATCAGTGGGCGAGAAGAGGTGGGCATAGATTGGATTCTCTTACACTGCCTCCTATGGACCAGCATTTCCCCACGCCGCGCATCGATGTCAATGCTTTTGCGATAGCACAGACGCATTTGACCCAGCAGACCCCTCTCGGCCAGTTCCGGCGCTTGTCGCAAGACTGCGTGGGGGAGGTGATGGGGGAGGTTGCCTGGTCGGCTCAGGGATCGATGCAACCATCGGCTTCGGGCGGGCAGTCGGCTTGGTTGCATTTGGCAGCGTCGTGCGTCGTGCCTTTGACTTGTCAGCGCTGCTTGGGTGTGGTGGATTTGAGTCTGCAAGTAAACCAAGACTTCCGTTTCGTCGCTGACGAAGCAACGGCCTTGGCCGAGGATGACGAGTCGGTCGAGGATTTGCTGGTGCTCAACCATGACTTGGATGTCTTGGAATTGGTCGAGGATGAGTTGCTCATGGCCATGCCGATCGTGCCCATGCACGAGGCTTGCCAAAGTGAGCATGCACCAACTTCTGTGGATGCGCAGGAGGGCGGCTGGGACGATAAACCTCACCCATTTGCGGTCTTGGCCGCATTGCGAACTCGAAAAGTCTGAAAATCCTCGACTTGGTCTATAATCACAGGCTTCGTGTCACGCTGGCCTAGGTTGGTTTGTGGCCACATGATCAACCCATTTTTACGTCCAGGAGCCAACCATGGCTGTCCAGCAAAACAAAAAATCTCCTTCGAAGCGCGGCATGCACCGTTCGCACAATGCCCTGAACGTGCCAGGCACCGCAGTTGAGCCAACCACTGGCGAAACTCACTTGCGTCACCACATCAGCCCCACAGGTTTTTACCGTGGACGCAAAGTGCTCAAAAGCAAGTCAGAAGCCTGATTGATTCCGGCATGCATTGGCCCGTGGCTCTTTAAGCGCCCCGGGCTTTTGTTTTTTTCACGAGACCCCGCATGATCACTGTGTCTGTTGACTGCATGGGTGGCGACCACGGCCCGCGTGTGACGCTTGCGGCCTGCCGTCAATTTTTAGAGACGCACCCAGATGCTCAATTGCTGCTGGTCGGCCAACCCCAGGTCTTGTCGGGGTTTGCGCATCCGCGTGCCCGGGTTGTGTCTGCCACAGAAGTGGTCACCATGGATGATCCAGTTGAAGTCGCCATGCGGCGCAAAAAAGACTCTTCCATGCGAGTGGCCATTGAGCAAATCAAATCGGGTGATGCCCAAGCGGTTGTTTCCGCCGGAAACACCGGTGCTTTGATGGCGATTGCGCGTTATGTGCTTAAAACGATTGGCGGCATTGATCGCCCTGCGATTGCCGGACGCATGCCCAACTTCAAGGGCGGCGGCACTACCATGCTCGATTTGGGTGCCAATGTCGATTGCACGCCCGATCACTTGCTTCAGTTCGCGGTGATGGGCTCGGCCTTGGTCTCGGTGCTTGATGACATCGAGAGCCCCTCTGTTGGGCTTTTGAATATCGGCGAAGAGGCGATAAAAGGCAATGAAATCATCAAAAGAACAGCCGAATTGTTGCGAACTGCTGCCAACTCCGGCGATCTGAATTTTTTTGGAAATGTGGAAGGGCACGATATTTACCAAGGCACAGTCGATTTGATCGTGTGCGATGGGTTTGTCGGCAATGTGGCGCTAAAAGCCAGCGAAGGCTTGGCGCACAAGATCAGTGAAACCCTTAAAAATTCTTTTACACGCAACATTTTCACGAAAATAGCTGCTATTTTTGCTTATCCCGTCTTATCTGACTTTAAAGACAAGGTGGACCATCGGCGCTACAACGGCGCGGCGCTGCTGGGGCTCAATGGCATCGTCTTCAAGAGTCACGGCTCTGCCGACGAGGTGGCTTTTGAGACCGCATTGAACCGGGCGTATGATGCGGCTCACCATAACTTGCTCGAACGTGTGCGCTCGCGCATTGCCCATGCCGCTCCCTTGCTGGCTCTGGCGCAATCGGCACCAGCCACAGTCTGAGCCTCCAGATTGATGACCCTTTTTTCCCGAATTGCCGGCACAGGAAGTTTTCTCCCCCCCCGTCGGTTGACCAACGCGGATTTGGTCGCGGAATTGGCTTCACAAGGCGTTGAGTCCTCAGACGAATGGATCGTGGAACGCACTGGAATTCATGCGCGCCACTTTGCGGCCCCTGATATAGGTAGCAGCGACTTGGCCTTTGAGGCCGCAAAAAATGCCTTGGCCGCCGCTGGCCGTCGTCCACAGGACATCGACTTGATCATTGTGGCCACCTCCACGCCGGACATGGTGTTTCCCTCAACCGCATGCATCTTGCAGCACAAATTGGCGCAGATTGACGAGGCGGCGGCTGGCATCGCGGGAGCCCCCGCATTTGATGTGCAGGCCGTGTGCAGTGGGTTTATTTACGCATTGACCATTGCCGACGCCATGATCCGTGCTGGCTCCGCCCGTCGTGCTTTGGTCGTGGGTGCGGAAGTTTTCTCGCGCATTCTTGATTTCAAAGACCGAACCACTTGCGTATTGTTTGGCGATGGTGCGGGTGCGGTGGTGTTGGAAGCTTCTGAGCAACCCGGTATTTTGGCAACCGACATCCACGCAGACGGCAAGCATGTCGGTATCTTATGTGTGCCAGGTCATGTCCGTGGCGGCGAAATCTTGGGTGACCCCGTGCTCAAGATGGACGGTCAAGCCGTTTTCAAGTTGGCCGTGGGTTTGCTGGAGGGTGCCGCGCGCGCGGCGCTTGCCAAGGCGAACTTGCAAGACAGCGACATCGATTGGCTGATTCCCCATCAGGCCAATATTCGCATCATCCAAAGCACAGCCAAAAAGCTCAAGCTGTCGATGGACAAGGTGGTGCTGACGGTGCACAACCACGGCAACACCTCGGCGGCCTCGATTCCTTTGGCACTCGACGAGGCTGTTCGAAGCGGTCAAGTCAAGCCGGGGCAAACACTCATGCTCGAAGGCGTGGGTGGAGGTTTTACTTGGGGTGCTGTGCTGCTCAAGCTCTAACTTCCCGTCCGAAAGGGTGGGCCTTAGCAACCGTATACGTTATGAAACCATTTGCAATTGTTTTTCCAGGCCAAGGCTCCCAATCCGTGGGCATGTTGGATGTTTGGGGGGATCACCCGGTGGTGTCACACACCTTGGCAGAAGCCTCGGACGCCATGGGCGAAGACATCGCCAAGTTGATACATGAAGGACCTAAAGAGGCCTTGGCACTGACCACCAACACACAACCCGTGATGTTGGTGGCTGCCGTGGCGGCATACCGGGTGTGGTTGGCCGAAGGTGGCGCATTGCCCTCTGTTGTGGCGGGCCACTCTTTGGGTGAGTACTCGGCCTTGGTGGCTTCGGGTGTGTTGACCCTGGCACAAGCTGCGCCCTTGGTGCGCTTTAGAGCCCAGGCCATGCAAGATGCCGTTCCTGTGGGAACAGGGGCGATGGCTGCCATTTTGGGCCTGACTGCAGCGCAAGTGATTGCGGGTTGCGCTCAAGTGCAAGCTACTTTTGTGGCTGAGTCGGCTGAGGTGGTCGAGGCTGTGAACTTCAACGACCCTGGTCAGACTGTGATTGCGGGCAGCAAAGCTGCCGTAGAGAAAGCGTGTAAAGTGCTCAAGGCCAATGGCGCCAAGCGGGCTTTACCTTTGCCTGTGTCTGCTCCGTTTCACTCCAGCCTGATGAAGCCAGCCGCCGAGCGACTGAGAGAAAAACTGGCTGCCACCGTCTTAGGTACACCCCAAATACCGGTCCTCAACAACATCGATGTGCGTGTTGAAAAAGATGCCGATTTGATTCGCAATGCTTTGTACCGGCAAGCGTTTGGGCCGGTTCGCTGGGTCGAGTGCGTGGCGGCGATCAAAGCCCGGGGTATTTCAACCTTGGTGGAGTGCGGACCGGGCAAGGTGCTCGCTGGCATGACCAAGCGCATAGACGCCGAATTGACGGGCATGCCGTTGCTTGACCCGATCTCTTTGTCTGAAGTAAAAACTGCTTTGGCCTGACGGTACTGATAAGGAATAGTGGCAATGAGTGAAAAAAAATCGACAGCACAAGTGGCCTTGGTCACGGGCGCAACGCGTGGCATTGGCGCAGCTATTGCGCAGCTGTTGGCCCAGCAAGGGTTTTGCGTCATTGGCACAGCCACCACCGATGAGGGTGCCAACAAGATTAGCCAAGCCTTGTCGGCCTTTCCTGGGTGCAAAGGTGCTCACTTAAATGTCAACGATGGCGCTGCGATCGAAGTCTTGGTGGATGCCATCACCCAGCAGCATGGGGGCTTGCATGTTTTAGTGAACAACGCTGGTATTACCCGTGATATGTTGGCCATGCGTTTGAAAGACGACGACTGGGACGCGGTGCTCGACACCAACCTCAAGGCCGTGTTTCGCCTGTCGCGTGCTGTGATTCGGCCCATGATGAAGCAGCGCTATGGGCGCATCATCAACATCACCAGCGTGGTCGGCGCTTCTGGCAATCCCGGGCAAGCCAATTACGCTGCGGCCAAAGCGGGGGTGGCTGGCATGACCCGAGCATTGGCTCGAGAATTGGGCAGCCGCAACATCACCGTCAATTGTGTGGCCCCCGGTTTCATCGAAACTGACATGACCGCGGCCTTGCCCGAAGAGCAGCAAAAAGCCTTGCTGTCCCAAATTCCCTTGGGACACTTGGGAAAACCGTCGGATGTGGCGCATGCCGTGGCCTATTTGGCCGGTGCCAACGCCTCCTATGTGACGGGCCAAGAATTGCATGTCAACGGTGGCATGTTCATGGTTTGAGAAAGCTCAAACAGATAGATTCAAAACGGTGTGTCCGCCCGGTTAAAATTGCGGACTTATTCACAACCCTCTGAGGGACCCCATGAGCGATATAGAAGCACGTGTCAAAAAAATCATTGCCGAACAACTTGGCGTGGAAGAGTCACAAGTCACCAGTGAAAAAGCCTTTGTGG
>CAIMWY010000210.1 GCA_903845315.1 uncultured Burkholderiales bacterium | reverse complement strand
TGGCACAGCCCTTGCATTGAATCATTTATAACCCTCCAAGGTTTGAACGGACAAAGGCGTCCCCAGACATGGCTTTACCGAGCTGTCTCTGTGGACGCCTTTTTCTTTGCCTCAACGCTTTTGGAGTCGCTTGTTTTTTTTCAAGGAGTGATTCATGACCGATCTGCTGGAGACCCCCATGAGCCGTCGCAATGTGCTGCAAGCCGCCACCGCCAGTGCCCTCACCATCGCCCCTGCCCTGCGCGCAGCGGTGTATGCCCAAGGCTCGGACAAGCCCGAAAAAGAAGAGGTCAAGATTGGCTTCATTCCGCTGACCGACTGCGCCAGCGTGGTCATGGCGTCTGTGCTGGGCATCGACAAAAAATACGGCGTCAAGATCATTCCCACCAAAGAAGCCAGTTGGGCGGGGGTGCGCGACAAACTGGTCAACGGCGAGTTGGACTTTGCCCATGTGCTCTATGGCTTGGTCTACGGCGTGCACCTGGGCACCTCGGGCCCGAAAAAAGACATGGCGGTGCTGATGAACCTGAACCAAAACGGTCAGGCCATCACCCTGAGCAAGAAGTTGGCTGAAAAAGGCGCAGTAGATGCGGCCAGCTTGGCCAAGCTGATGAATACCGACAAGCGCGAATACACCTTCGCCCAAACCTTCCCGACCGGCACCCACGCCATGTGGCTGTACTACTGGTTGGCCAGTGTGGGCATCAACCCACTCAAAGACGCCAAAGTGATCACCGTGCCGCCGCCGCAAATGGTGGCCAATATGCGCGTGGGCAACATGGATGGCTACTGTGTGGGCGAGCCCTGGGGCCACCGCGCCATTGCCGATGGCATTGGCATCACCGCCACCACCACCCAAGACATCTGGCCAGACCACCCCGAAAAAGTGCTGGGCACCACCGCCGAGTTCGTCAAAAAATACCCCAACACCGCACGCGCCGTGACAGCCGCCATTTTGGAAACGGGCAAATGGATTGACGCGGGCTTGCAAAACAAGATGAAGATGGCCGAGACGATTGCCGACAAAGCCTATGTCAACACCAGCGTGGACGTGATCAACCAACGCATCTTGGGCCGCTACCAAAACGGCTTGGGCAAAACCTGGGACGACCCCAACCACATGAAGTTCTACGCCGATGGCCAAGCCACCTTCCCTTACCTGTCAGACGGCATGTGGTTCTTGACACAGCACAAGCGCTGGGGCTTGCTCAAAGAGCATCCCGATTACTTGAAGGTGGCCAAAGAAATCAACCACATCGACCTCTACAAACAAGCCGCTACGGCCAGCAAAACCCCGCTGCCCAAAGATGCGATGCGCACCAGCAAGCTGGTCGACGGTGTGGTGTGGGACGGCAAAGACCCCAAGAAATACGCCGAAGGTTTCAAAGTCAAAGCTTAAGGACAACCGCATGCTGGCTCGCTTTTTCAAATCGCTGCTGTTGCAAGCCGTGCCGCCCTTTCTGGGGCTGGCCCTGCTGGTGGGCATCTGGTCGTTGGTGTCGCTCAGCAGCACCAACAACTTCCCCTCACCCAGCGACACCTTGGTGCAAGCCATCTCGGTGTTCAGTGACCCGTTCTACAGCAACGGACCCAACGACCAAGGCGTGGGCTGGAACGTGCTGAGCTCGCTCAAGCGCGTGGCCATGGGCTTTGGCTTGGCGGCCCTGGTGGGCATTCCAATGGGCTTTTTGATTGGACGCTTCGAGTTTTTGTCGCGCATGTTCAACCCGCTCATCAGCTTGTTGCGCCCCGTGTCGCCACTGGCTTGGTTGCCGATTGGTTTGTTGGTGTTCAAGGGCGCCAACCCAGCAGCCATTTGGACCATCTTCATCTGCTCGATCTGGCCCATGGTCATCAACACCGCCGTGGGTGTGCAACGCGTGCCCCAAGACTACATGAACGTGGCGCGCGTGCTCAACCTGTCTGAGTGGAAGATCATCAGCAAAATTTTGTTCCCTGCGGTGCTGCCCTACATGCTCACGGGCGTGCGCTTGGCCGTGGGCACCGCTTGGCTGGTGATCGTCGCCGCCGAGATGCTGACAGGTGGCGTGGGCATCGGCTTTTGGGTCTGGGACGAGTGGAACAACCTGAACGTCAAAAACATCATCATCGCCATCTTTGTGATTGGCATCGTCGGCTTGGTGCTCGAGTACGCCCTCATTAAACTCGCCACCGCATTCACCTTTGAGGAGGTGCGCACATGAACGCGTCGCTG
>CAIMWY010000209.1 GCA_903845315.1 uncultured Burkholderiales bacterium | reverse complement strand
TCAGTTCATCAAAGAATCCCCAGCCAAATCTATATTGCTCGGGATCACGGGGGCTATTTTTTTAAAAAATGTATTCAGCCCAGATCACAGCCCGCGTGAGATAAGTTCAAACAAAGAAGTCGACAGCTCAAAACCTAATAACCAAGCCGACAACAAAACCGCGTCAGAACAAGAAGAGCGTAACCAATTTCAGGCCGCCATCAATTTGGACGCTCAAGCTGCTGCCTCACTCGGTGACCAACTCCGCAGCATTCAAAACCTTTTGACAGACGGCCTGCCTAAAGCATCGGCCGGCTTTTTGGGTGCGCCGCAAGATGTTGGCGCGACCAATGCCGTGCGTGCCGTGCCCGCGCAACCCCGGTCGAGTTTGGTGGCGCAAGTCTATGCAGGTCAAGAAGACATAACTGTTCGTTTGTCGGACGGTCAGTCAGCTGGTGCGGCTGCTGGGGCACAAGACGTGGTTGAGTTTCAGGTGCGCGAGCCCAGCGTTCCCGCGCCCGAGCAGTTGCCAGCAGAGGCCAGCGCCGAATGGATGGACACCTTGCTCGGCTTGCTCGGTTTGTTTGCCGGCCGCTCTGCCTTGGCATCGTCTGGCTCGGCCACGGCGCAAACCGTGGGTGGCTTTGTGATCGATGGCTACATCTCAGGTGCCACGGTGTACCGCGACGACGGCACCGGCAAACCCTTGGGTGGCATCACCCAAACCACCGACGCATCCGGGCACTATGGCGCTTTGCCCGATGGCCCAGGCAAGATTGTGGTGGTCTCTAACAGCACTTCGATTGACCAGTCCACCGGCAAAGCCTTCACCACCGCGCTCACTTTGTACGCGCCGGG
The DNA here is from genome assembly GCA_903845315.1 of uncultured Burkholderiales bacterium. The sequence continues at coordinate 3,189 of CAIMWY010000209.1, read as the reverse complement.
CAGTGCCAGCGTGATCAACCCCATCACCACCCTGATTCAAAACAGTGTTGAACATGGCAAGACCTTGGCCGAGGCCACGGCGGCCGTTGTCAAAGGTTTGGGCTTGGGCGCTGGCATCGACTACTTGAACTTTGACCCCATCAGCACATTTGCCAGTGCCACCGGCACCGCGCAGAGCGATGCGTTCAAAGTTCAATTGGCTGCGACACAAATTGCCAACCTGATGATCACGGGTGCTGCCGCCATCGCTTCGGCAAGTGGCAGCGACAACGCCATAGCGTCTAAGGCGGTGCTCGACAACTTGGCCAATGCGGTCACATCGTCTGCGGTGAAATTGGACCTGAGCCAAACGAGTGCGCTCAACACGGTCTTTGCGGGCCTGAATGTCAGTGCCTCTGCGGTCACCCTGATTGCCAGTGCCAACAGCGTGGTGGGCAACACCTTGCAAGATTTGTACGACGTGCAGAGCATCATCCAAGGTGCGGTGTTGGAGGTGTCAGGCAGCAACGCCGATTCGGCCTTCAAAGCATTGAGCACCTTGGTCAGCATGGTCAACAACCCCGACCCGGCCAGTCGCCAACAGGTGTTGCAAGTGTCATTGGCCAGCACCATGGATGTGGGGGCCAATGCCAACAGCCACATCAGCTTTGACGCCACGCCGGTTTTCAGGGTGAACTTGTCGAACCTGATCGCCAAAAAGTCGATTGCTGAAGGCGATTTGGTGATCTTGAATGACACCGTCGATTCGGTGTCTGCCTCGCACGCCATCACCGCGGAAGACTTGGCCAAAGGCTATGCCGACATGGCTTTGTCTCAGTTGCCGGTGCGGCAAGGCATCTTGGTGTCAGCCCAAATCTTCAGCCAAAGCACCGAAAAAATTTACGCCAAGGGCTTCACCTCCATTTCAAAGTCCACCCCCTCCGTCACCCAAGACGTGGACGTGGACGCCACCGCACACCTCACGGTGGCTGGCAAGCTCGCCGCCTTGGCGGCCTCCAGCGGCGTGAGTGCAACCAGCGACAACCTGGGCACCTTGACGCTGGCCAGCGACGGCAGCTACACCTACAGCGTGGCCAACAACTTGGCCCAAGCTTTAACCGCCGGTGAGGTGCACATCGACACCTTCACCGTCACCCTGGGCACTGCCAGCAGCGCGAGCATCAAGACCTTGAGCTTCAGCGTGGCGGGCAAAGACGATGCCGCCGTCATCGGCTTGCCCACCGTGTCTGGTGTGACCGACAACGCGGGCGTGTCGAGTCTGACCGCCACAGGCACCTTGTCCATCGTTGACCCGGATCACAACCAAGCCGCATTTCAAACCACCGTCAAAGCCGCTGCGGGTAATTTAGGTGTGCTGCAATTGGCCGCAGACGGCAGTTACACCTACAGCGTGGACGAGAGCAAGGTGCAAGCGATGATTGACGGGGATGTGCTCGTCGACACCTTCACCGTCAAAAGCTTGGACGGCACCAGCCAAACTATCAGCTTCACCATCTACGGCAAAAACAGTGCGCCTTTTGTCACGGCCGGCAAACTCAACGTGACAGAGGACCGCGACGTGGTGAGCTTTGACGCCTTGCAGGGTGCCAGCGACGTTGACCGTGGCGCAGTCATTCAAGCGGTGGTGGATGTGGCGTCACTCCCCGCCGGTGTGAGCTACAACACGGGCACGCACACCTTCAGTTTTGACTCCAGCCATGCCGCCTACCAATCGCTGGGTGCGGCACAAACTCAAAACGTGGTGGTGAACTACCGCATCAGCGACGGCACGTTGTCAACAGCCACCAGCTTGACCATCCAAGTCACCGGCACCAACGATGTGGCCACGGTGTCCAGTGCCACCATCGCTTTGAGTGAAGGCGACACAGTGAGCGCCCTCAGCACTGCCGGCACGTTGACCATCACCGACCCCGATGCAGGCCAAGCCCAAGTCAAAGCGCAACAAGTGGTTGGGGCTTACGGCACGTTCCAGGTCAGTGCAGATGGCAAGTGGACCTACACCGCCAACTCGGCGCATGACGAACTCACGGCCGGCCAAAAAGTCAGCGACAGCATGACCGTCACCAGCTTCGACGGCACAGCCACGGGCACCGTCACAGTCAACATCACCGGCACCAATGACGCACCGCGCGTGGTGGCGGGTGCAGCCGCTGCGTTGGAAGACGGTGCCTTGGTGACCTTCAATGCCTTGAGCGCTGCGACCGACCCTGAAGGCGCAAGCTTGAGTGTGGTCAACCTGCCCACCTCCTATCCCGATGGTGTGAGCTACAACGCAGCCACCAAAACGTTTACCCTCGACCCCAGCCATGCCAGCTATCAGTCGCTGGCCTTGGGTGAGACCTCGACCCTCAACATCAGCTATGGCGTGTCTGACGGGGTAGTTACTACACCCACCACCTTGACCTTCACTGTTCAAGGCGTGAACGACGTGGCCACCATCAGCGCCCCATCATTGGCGGCTGTCACAGACATCGCAACGTCTACCACCTTGACTGCCAGCGGCACGTTCACCGTCAGCGATGCGGACCAGGGTCAAAACAGCTTGCAGACCACGGTCAGCAGCGCCACGGGTAACTTGGGCAGCCTGACGGTACAAGCCAATGGCAGCTACGTATACAGCGTTGCTGAAAGCAGTGTGCAGTCTTTGGGTGCTAATGCGACCAAGGTGGATACCTTCACCATCAAGTCTTTGGATGGCACCCCAAAAGTTGTGAGCTTCACCATCCAAGGTAGCAACGATGCCCCGGTGGTGATCACGCTTGCCGCGCCTGCGACTGAGGCTGGTTCGTCGGTCACAATCGACGCGCTAAGCAGCGCCAGTGACGTGGACACGGGCAACGTGTTGAGCGTGGTCAACTTGCCCACGACCTTGCCTGCGGGGGTGAGCTACAACGCCACAACGCACAGCTTCACCATCAACCCAAGCAACAGTGCATATGACGCCTTGGCTGCAGGTCAGCAAGCTACTGCAACGGTGATCTATGGTGTCAGCGATGGCACAGCCACCACGGCGCAGAAGTTAACTTTCACCATCACCGGCACCAACGATGCGCCGGTGGTGGGCACGGTTGCCGCAACTGCAACTGAGGCCGGAACCTCGGTATCAATTGATGCGCTGACCAACGCCAGCGACGTCGACACGGGCAGCGTCTTGAGCGTGGTCAACTTGCCCACGACCTTGCCTGCGGG
>CAIMWY010000208.1 GCA_903845315.1 uncultured Burkholderiales bacterium | reverse complement strand
GAGTTGATCCACGAAGAGTTTGGTGACGGCATCATGAGCGCCATCGATTTCTCCATGGACATCGAGCGCACCGCCGACCCTAAGGGCGACCGCGTGAACGTGGTGTTGTCGGGCAAGTTCTTGCCTTATAAAACTTATTGAGTTTGCTGGGTCATGGCGGACTCGGGTGGATAGGGTACCTGTCCGCTGCATGTGCCTGCATGAATCTAATGTAGCAACATACCTACATTCGAGTCCCTCTTCAAATCAATGGGAGACGCCGCCATGACCATCACCACATTTTCAAGCCGTGAACTCAATCAGGATGTGAGTCGTGCCAAAAAGGCGACCCAGGACGGTCCCGTGTTCATCACCGATCGCGGCAAGCCCGCACACGTCCTGCTGCGCTTTGAGGACTACCAGCGCCTGACAAATCAGCGCCGCAATATTACCCACGCACTCGCCATGCCGGGCGCTGCTGACATCGAATTTGAGCCCGCTCGCGCACTCATCAAAACTCGCCAAGTGGACCTCTCATGATGTTCATTTTGGACACCAATGTGGTTTTTGAATTGCGCAAAGTTCAGGCGGGCAAGGCCGATCCCAACGTTGCGGCATGGGCCGAAAGTGTGGATGCCGCAGATTTATTCGTGTCGGTCATCACCATCATGGAGCTAGAGCTGGGTGTCTTGTCGATTGAGCGCAAGGACGGCTCACAGGGTGCGATTTTGAGAGCATGGCTAGAGCAGTCTGTTTCCCAGAGTTATCCAGCAAAACTTTACCCATTGATACAGCGGTTGCGCAGCGCTGTGCTCGTCTTCATGTGCCAGACAAACGTGGTGAACGCGATGCACTCATCGCAGCCACCGCACTGGTTCATGGCATGACGGTCGTGACTCGCAATGTGACCGACTTTGAAACCACAGGGGCAAAAATTTTCAATCCTTGGAAGCGCAATCCAAGCTCTTATGGTGAGTGATTTGTCATGGTCACAGGACATTAATTCGCATACCTGTGCTGCAGTTTTTGATCCCTTCAGTTTGCGCGTGGTCACACCGGACGACCACTACGAACATCGACACGGTTTATCGACACGACACAAGGTGACGTTTTCTAACGCTCTTGTTCGATGTGATGTCAGGGAATGAGCTGCATGCCAGCTTTTTGATTCGCCTTCAACGGTGGCACACCTATTGCATTTCATCTTGGATACAAGACTGGATGCACAACAATGGTGTCACGCTCAAGCCCTCATTCGCAGACGAACGCACTGGCCGATGAAGCCTGGATCACACGCCTCACGCCCCCTCTGAGTGGGGCCCATTCAGGGGCACTCTCCGGCCTGAGCTTCGCCGTCAAAGACAACATCGATGCGGCGCAGGTGCCCACCACCGCTGCGTGCCCCGAGTTCACCTACACCCCGTCAGAGCACGCCGAAGTGGTGCGCAAGCTGCTCGCCGCTGGTGCATCGCTGCATGGCAAAACCAACCTCGACCAATTCGCCTGCGGTCTCAACGGCACACGCTCGCCCTATGGTGCGGTGCCCAATGCGTTCAACCCGCTGTATGTGTCGGGTGGTTCTAGCTCGGGGTCTTCCTATGTGGTGGCCACGGGGCAGGTTGACTTTGCCTTGGGCACCGACACCGCCGGTTCAGGGCGTGTGCCTGCGGGCTTGAACAACATCGTGGGCCTCAAGCCCACGCGTGGCTTGATCTCTGCACGCGGTGTGGTGCCTGCTGCGCAAAACGTGGATTGCGTGAGCATCTTGGCGCGCACCGTGGCCACCGCTGCGCAAGTGTTGCAAGCCTGCATGGGGCCTGATGCGGGCGACCCCTTTTCACGCCAGCTCATACTCAACACCCAGGCTTTGCCGGCACGTTTTAAATTTGGTGTGCCGCAGCAGTTGGAGTTTTTTGGTGACGCGCAAGCCAAGCAAGCCTTCGATGCGTCCATCACGCAGATGTGTGCCTTGGGTGGCGAGCCCGTGGCCATCGACATAACGCCCCATTTGCAAGCTGCCGCCATGTTGTACGAAAGCGCGTTGGTGGCGCAGCGCTATGCGGCCATTCAACCTTTTTTTGACGCCCACCCCGAGCACGTGATGGAGCCCGTGCGCAGCATCGTTGGCAAAGGCAGCCACTACAGCGCCGCCGACTACTGCACCGCCGAAATACAAATGCTGGGCTTGGCGCAAGTTGCGCACCGCATGTGGGATGCCATCGACGTGTTGCTGGTGCCCACCGCGCCCACGCACTACACCATTGCGCAAATGCAGGCCGACCCGGTGGTGCTCAACCGCAACCTGGGCCACTACACCAACTTCGTCAACTTGTTCGACTACGCGGCGCTGTCGGTGCCCAGTGTGTTGCGTGCCGATGGCTTGCCCTTTGGCATCACGCTGATTGGCCCGTCTTGCAGCGACTGGCAACTGGCCGAACTGGGCCAGCGTTACCACCACGCCACGGGTTTGACGTTGGGTGCCACGGGCGAGCCTTTGCCTGCCATGCAAGCCATTGCGGGTTTGCAGGCAGAGCCCACGGTGCACGTGGCCGTGGTGGGTGCGCATTTGTCGGGCATGCCCTTGAATACGCAACTCACCGAGCGTGGTGCACGCCTGCTGCACAGCACCACCACCAGTGCCGACTACCAGTTGTTTGCTTTGCCCAACACCACGCCGCCCAAGCCCGGCTTGCTGCGTATGGCAACAGGGCAGGGCCATGCCATTGCCCTGGAGGTGTGGGAGATGCCCATGCGCCACTACGGCTCTTTTGTGGCCCTCATCCCTGAGCCCTTGGGCATTGGCACTTTGCTCTTGGCCGATAGCACCCGCGTGCAGGGCTTTGTGTGCGAGCCGCAGGCTTTGATCGGTGCGCAAGACATCAGCCACTTCGGTGGTTGGCGCGCTTACGTGGCCAGCCTGCAAGCCTGAACGATTTGATTTTGTTTTTTGTTTCACCCACCTC
>CAIMWY010000207.1 GCA_903845315.1 uncultured Burkholderiales bacterium | reverse complement strand
TGGTCGCCTACCAATTGCTGGTGATGTGGATTGCGCCCAATGTGATCATGCCTTTGTTCAATAAGTTCACCCCTTTGGAAGATGCCACGTTGAAAGACCGCGTGACAGCACTGATGACGCGTTCGGGCTTCACCGCCAAAGGTTTTTTTGTCATGGATGGCAGCCGCCGTTCAGCCCACTCCAACGCTTTTTTCACAGGGCTAGGTTCTGCCAAACGGGTGGTGTTTTTCGACACCTTGCTGGCACAACTCAATGGCGATGAAATGGAAGCGGTGCTCGCCCATGAACTGGGGCACTTCAAGCATCGCCATATTTTGAAAATGATGCTCACCAGCTTTGCCGTCAGTCTTGCTGGCTTGGCTCTGTTGGGTTGGCTGTCGCAGCAGGTGTGGTTTTACACCGGGCTTGGGGTGACCCCTAACCTGAACGGCGGCAATAGTGCACTGGCCCTTCTTTTGTTCATGCTGGTACTGCCTCTGGTTACCTTTTTTGTTTCACCCATATCGGCTCGCCGATCCCGGCGCTTTGAGTTTGAGGCAGACGCTTATGCCGTGGCCAACAGTGATGCCAAGGCCTTGGGCAGCGCACTGCTCAAGCTCTACCAAGACAATGCTGCAACGCTCACGCCCGACCCATGGTTTGTGGCGTTTTATTACTCGCATCCACCTGCCTCACAACGCTTGGCGCGGATTAACACATGACGCTCGGCGGCTTGGTGATTGCCACCCACGGTCGCCATTGCGTGGTGGAGTCTCCTGACGGAGAACGCCGCATATGCCACCCACGTGGCAAGAAAAGTCAGGTCGTGGTGGGCGACCTTGTGCAATGGCTAGCCAGTGAAGATGAAGGAACCATTGAAAAAGTAGAGCCCCGGCGCAACTTGTTTTACCGGCAAGATGAAATGCGGACCAAGTCTTTTGCAGCCAACTTGGACCAAGTGTTGATCTTGTTGGCGGCTGAGCCAGAGTTTTCAGAAATGCAGCTCGCGCGGGCCTTGATCGCGGCAGAAGCAGAGCACATCACACCCGTGATTGCACTCAATAAACGTGATTTAACAGTCTTGTTTGAGCATGCTTTCGCCCGCTTATCGCCCTATTTAGCCATGGGCTACACCGTACTTTCTCTAGCGCTCAAAAGCGGGGATTTGAGCGATTTACCTGAGCGACTCGCCAATAAAACCACCTTAGTGCTTGGCCCCTCGGGAACAGGCAAGAGCACCATGGTCAATGCGCTGATTCCAAATGCCAACGTAGCCACTAAGGAGATTTCGCATGCGCTCAATTCAGGCAAGCACACAACGACAGCAACCACTTGGCACTGGGTCGACGCAAAGCGACAAACTGGGTTGATTGACTCGCCGGGATTTCAAGAATTTGGCCTACACCACATCGACGCCATGCAGTTAGCGGCTTACATGCCAGACTTCAAACCGCATGTGACGCATTGCAAGTTTTACAACTGCACGCATTTGCATGAGCCCAGTTGTGGCGTTCGCGATGCGGTCGAAAAAGGCATCATCAGCGCCTCGCGCTATCGCTTGTACGGTTTGTTATTTTCAGAGCTCACTCAGCCCGCCCATTACTGAGCAGCGCGATCTCCTAGCCCAGCAAACGCGCCAATGTGAGCAAGGCTAACAGCACCATCCACAGCACTACGGTGCGCCACACCAAGCCGACCACGCTCGAGAGATGGGCCAACTCTGGCACACGGCCGGGGGTGCTCTCACTGTCTTGCAAACTTGGGCCCGTGTCGTGAACCACACCCGAATCTGCTGTGGCCTGCGCATCCAAGGCCTCCCCGCCTAAACGCACATTCAATGCACCCGAGGTGGCAGACAACACCACGCCATCGTTGTCGTCTGGAAAGCGCTGCGCATGGTTGCGCCAACAATCGATGGCTTCTTCAAAATTACCCACAACAGCAAAGGCTACCGCCGTGATGCGTGCCGGTAACCAGTCCACCCAGCGCCAAGCTGACAGGGCTGCTAGCTGCAAGGGCTTGCTGACCCAATTTTTGTCGTGTTTTTCTGTAGTCCGCCAGGCTTGGTTGGCCCAAGCACTCATGCGATACATCACGGCCCCCGCCGGCCCCAAACCCAAAGCGGCCAGCACAGAAAACCAAGCCAACACTCCGAATACGTGCCGATGCGCTGACAGCACCGAATGTTCAATGACATGGCGCAGCAACTCGCTACGTGGCAAGGTACCCACCGAGACGTGCTGCCATCTCGCTAAAAGTTGTCGCGCCAAGGGCTCATCCCCGGCATCTAAGGCATCACGGATGTCGGTGAAGTGGTGGCTGAATTGGCGAAAACCCAAAGATGCGTACAACACGCACACACTCCACACCATGGCCACCGGCCAACCTAAAAAATACAACAAGGCCCAATGCAGCAACAAAGTCAGCAAGGTGGGAATGCCTACAGCCAAGGACCAAGTGGTCCAAGCCAATTCGGGGTGACCTGCGTCCAAGCTCCGACTGACCCAAACAATCCAACTGCGTAGGCTGCGCCGCACCAAGTTGTCCGAGGACAAAGGTCTGGCTTGTTCGATCAACAACGCAAAAAGCAGGGCCAAAAAACTCATGCTCTGATGATAACGGGCACCCTAGGTATCGCCATCAAGCCTGCAAAAAACAATAGAAATTTCGCAACATGCCAGCGGTTGCGCCCCAAATAAACCGCTGATCTGCGCCATCTTGGTAAGGCATAGACAACCACTCACGCTGAAAACCTTCGTGCTCAACGCGGTGCCAGCGGTGGTTGGCTGGGTTCATCAAAAAAGCCAGCGGCACCTCAAATGCGTGGGCCACCTCAAATGGATTGGGTTGCAGAGTCATTTCGGCGGATATCAAGGCCACTACAGGTGTGACGTAGAAGGCGGAACCCGTGATGTACATCGGCAATTCGCCCAAAACCTTCACATGCCGAGCATCAAGCCCCACCTCTTCATGGGCCTCACGCAAAGCGGTCGCAGCTGCATCAACATCCCCCGCATCTGACTTTCCGCCTGCAAAAGCAATTTGTCCTGAATGGGTGGACAAATGCGCCGTACGTTGTGTCAACAACACGGTGGGATGCTCGCGCATGACCACCCCAACCAACACCGCCGCTTGGGCCGGTTCCCGGTCCATGAATTTACGCTCGCGCACCAACTCAGGCTGCCAAATCGGTGGATTGGCAAATCGCGCGATCAGGGCCTGTGGCGTCAGTCGGTCTTGCGGGACAGGCGACAAATGCCGATCCACCCGGATCACGGGAACTTGCTGGGGATCGTACACATGGGATTTAGACATAGAAAAAGCCACCGCAAGCACTGACTTGGGGTGGCTTCTTGACTGGCAAAAAGTAAATCGCTTAGAGACGACTCACTTTGCAGCGGCTGCAGCCTTGGAGGCTGCTGCCGACTTGCTGACCAATTTTTCTTTGATGCGAGCCGACTTGCCGCTGCGGTCACGCAAGTAGTACAACTTGGCACGACGCACATCGCCGCGACGCTTCACTTCAATGCTGGCGATCAGGGGGCTGTATGTTTGGAAAGTACGCTCAACACCTTCGCCGCTGACACTTTACGCACAGTAAAGCCGCTGTTGAGGCCACGATTGCGCTTGGCAATCACCACACCTTCGTAGGCTTGAACACGCTTGCGGGTGCCTTCAACCACGTTGACGCTCACAATGACTGTGTCGCCTGGTGCGAATTCTGGGATGACTTTACCGAGGCGAGCAATTTCTTCTGCCTCGAGGGTTTGGATCAGGTTCATGGTTTCCTCTAAAGATCTTGATCGCGCTACACAAAAGGCTTCAAGCACAGTGGCGAGAAGCGGCCGATCAGAGGATCGAAAAGCCTTTGATTATAGCGGTTTTTGAACCGATAACACAGCCTCATCCGCAGCCGTGAGTCGTTGTGCTGCACGTGCGGCCAAGATCAATTCAGGGCGTCGCCGCGCAGTCAGCAACAGGCGTTGATCTCTGCGCCAACGCTCAATTTGCTGATGGTGCCCCGACAGCAACTCAGGCGGAACCCCCTGCCCCTCCCACACCTCAGGTCGCGTGTAGTGCGGGCAATCCAACAAACCATCGAGCGCCGGATTAAAACTATCCAACTGATGGCTGCCTTCGTCATTGAGCACCCCCGGCTGGAGGCGCGCCACAGCATCCAGCAATGCCATGGCAGCCAATTCACCACCAGACAGCACAAAGTCGCCCAAACTGATTTGTAAATCTACATGCGTGTCTATAAAGCGCTGGTCAATCCCCTCATAACGCCCGCACAGCAGCACAGCGCCAGCACTGTCAGACCAACGCTGCACCAAAGCATGGCGCATGACCTCGCCGATGGGGGAAAACAACACCAACGGCGCCTCTTCGCGGTTTTGCACTCGCTCTGCACGGATGGCATTCAAACACAAGAGCAAGGGCTCAGCCATCATCACCATGCCTGGCCCACCCCCGAAAGGTCGGTCGTCCACACGACGGTAATTACCTTGAGCGAAATCGCGTGGATTCCACAAGCGAACCAAAACCGTTCCAGTCTCGTAGGCCCGTCGTGTCACACCGCTTTTTAAAAACGGATCAAACAACTCAGGAAACAAAGTGATGATGTCAAAACGCACAAATGAGCTCAGTCGAGTGCCTCAATAATCGGGCTGCCAATCGGCCGTGATGCGGCGGGCTAACAAATCTACCGCATCGATGTAAACCCCCACAAAGGGAATCATGCGCTCTTTGACCGCATCACCCTCTTGGTAGCTCAACACAAGAACGGTTTGTGGACCGGTATGCAGCAACTCTTTGACTTGGCCGAGGCCAACGTCTTCTCGGTTGACCACCTGCAAACCTATCAAATCAACCCAGTAGAACTCGTCTGCATCTGGGGTGGGAAAACTGGAGCGGGCAACGAAAATGCGCGCACCTTTCAGAGCCTCAGCCGCGGTGCGATCGGCGACCTCTTGGGCACTGGCCACCACCGTATCGGAATGATCTTTGGCTTCGATGATCTTCAAAAGCACCGTACCTGAAAAGGTCTTGACGCCTCTTTCCGAAGGCTGTAAATACCAGCGTTTGGAAGAAAAAAGCGCTTCCGGAGAAGCGCTGTAGGGCAGAACTTTGAACCACCCCTTGATACCCCAAGCATCGGCGATGCGTCCGACTTCAATGGCATCTGCAGGTAAATCTGCAGGCTCCAAGTCCAACGCCACCGCCGTGCCTTGTGCCTGATTAAGCTGCTGCTTTAGCAGCTTGCTTGATCAAACGCTCGACAGTAGACGAGCATTGCGCGCCCACGCCGGCCCAGTGGGACAAACGGTCTTGCGCAATGCGCAAACCTTCTTCGCCGCCTTTGGCGATCGGGTTGTAAAAACCGATACGTTCGATGAAGCGACCATCGCGACGAACGCGCTTGTCTGCCACAACAATGTTAAAAAATGGACGGGCTTTAGAGCCGCCGCGGGAGAGTCGAATGACGACCATGATGAATCCTTCGGGTGGGTGGGTGTTTTCAACGTTTGAGACACGCGCTAAGGCCACCCGGCCTGCGACACGCTGAAAAGCTCTCCATTATAGCCGTCTACACTGGTGCCATGAAAAACAAAACAATTGCGGCTTGGTTGACCTTCGTCGGCGGTCCTTTAGGGCTTCATCGTTTCTACCTGTTTGGTTTGAATGACACCTTGGGTTGGTTGCTGCCCATTCCCACGGCGCTGGGCTTATATGGAATTGAGCGAGTGCAAGAAAACGGCTTGGATGACATGGCCAGTTGGTGGCTCATTCCGCTGCTGGGTTTTACTGTGGCAGCCTGCGCGCTCAACGCCATCGTCTATGCCTTGATGACCACTGACGTGTGGAATGCCAAATTCAATCCTCAAGCGCAACTCGATGCTCCCGCAGGCGAAACCCACTGGGGAACCATTGGTGCCATCGTGGTGGCGTTGTTGATCGGCGCCACTGTGCTGATGTCCAGCATCGTGTTCAGCTTTCAGCGCTATTTCGAATACCAAATCGAAGAAGCGCAAAAAATATCCCAGTAACTCAGTACAGGGTAAAGCTCACCCAATAGGCCACCCCAGCCACAAAGGCACTGGCAGGGATGGTCAAAATCCAAGCCCACACGATATTGCCAGCAACACCCCAGCGCACCGCACTGGCACGCTGCGTAGACCCTACGCCAACAATGGCTCCGGTGATGGTGTGGGTGGTGGAAACAGGAATGCCAAGGCCTGTGGCCAAGAACAAGGTCATGGCGCCACCCGTTTCTGCGCAAAAACCACCCACTGGTTTGAGCTTGGTGATTTTTTGACCCATGGTTTTCACAATGCGCCAACCCCCAAACATGGTGCCCAAGCCAATCGCCGCATAACAACACACGATGGTCCAGGTTGGCGGCGAAGAATCTGTGCTTGATGCATAGCCCGTGGCCAGCAACAACATCCAAATGATGCCAATGGTTTTTTGCGCATCGTTGCCGCCGTGTCCCAAACTGTAGGCACCCGCTGAAACCAATTGCAAGCGTCGGAACCATTTGTCCACCCGGGACGGGCGAAAGCTTCTGAAGATCCAAGCCACAGCCACCATCATCAAAGAGCCCAGCAAGAAGCCCAGAACAGGCGACACAAAAATGAACGCCACAGTTTTAAAAATGCCAGATGAAATCAAGGCGCCCGTCCCTGCTTTGGCAATCACAGCCCCCGAAATACCGCCAATCAAGGCGTGCGAAGAGCTGCTGGGGATGCCGTAATACCAAGTGATCAGGTTCCAAGTGATGGCGCCTACCAAGGCCCCAAACACCACATGGGTGTCCACGATCCCTGGCTGAACAATGCCCTTTCCCACTGTGGCGGCCACGCTCAGGTGAAAGATAAAGATCGCCACAAAGTTAAAAAAGGCGGCGAACAAAACCGCTTGTCCGGGCTTGAGCACCCCAGTAGAGACCACCGTGGCAATGGAGTTGGCGGCATCGTGAAAGCCATTCATAAAGTCGAACAGCAAAGCCAGTACCACCAGTAAGGCGACCACCCAAAAGGCGGTTTGTACGGTTTCCATGGTCAGCCTGCGATCAGGAGTTTTCGAGGACGATGCCCTCGATCAAATTGGCCACGTCTTCACATTTGTCGGTGATGGTTTCCAACAACTCATAAATCGCCTTGAGCTTGATCACTTCCCGCACATCGGGTTCTTCGCGGAACAACTTACTCATGGCGCTGCGCATCACGCGGTCCGCATCAGATTCGAGCTTGTCAATTTCTTCGCAGGTTTTAAGGGCCGCCTCCGCTGTGGCAGGGTCGGTGATTTTGTCGAGCAACCTGACTGCATGACGAACACGCTCGCAACACTTCACACTCAAGTCGGTCAGGCGTGAAATTTCGTCGGTCATGTGACGCACGTCATAGAGTGCCATGGTCTCGGCCGAGTCTTGGATCAAATCCGCCACATCATCCATGGTGTTGATCAAGGAGTGGATTTGCTCGCGGTCAATCGGCGTGATGAATGTTTTATGAATGGCGCGATTGACCTCATGGGTCACACGGTCAGCCGCACGCTCGGCATAGTCAACCTCTTGGTTGTATTTTTCACGCAAGATGGGGTCGTTGTAATTGGCGACCAGGTTTGAGAATGCCAACGAAGCCTCGACGATGCGGTCAGCATGTTGGTTGAACATTTCAAAAAAATTGCCCTCGGTGGGCAACAACTTTCCAAAAAACATGCAGTGCTCCTGTGGGACCCAAGATGTGTGACTTTTTTATGACAGAAGAAGTGTAATCGCTGCTCAGGTGCAAATCATGAAATACACAGCGTTCACCATGCATCAACCAGGCCATTGATAGTTAATTTTGAGCGGCTTATTCATAAAAAAGAATGAAAATTGGATGAGGATGGCCAAGGTGATCACCTCTTGCATGATCTCAAGTTGTCCCACCTGTAAAACTCATCCCACCTAAGCCCTTGAAATGCGTTGTATCTCTTGATGTTGAACCGCAAGCAGCAATGCCGGACTGACACGTTCAGGACAAATTTCAGCCAACGGCAACAAGACAAAAGCGCGTTCCCGCCAGCGCGGATGCGGCACAGTCAATTCGGGCGTAGTCAACAGCTGCTCACCATAAAAAATCAGATCAAGATCGAGCGTTCGAGGGGCGTTTTTATAAGTGCGCGTGCGTCCCGCAGTATGTTCCAAGGTTTGCAAAACTATCAGCAATTGATGCGCGGACAGTGCAGTCTCCAGAAGAACCACCGCATTGACGAAGTCAGGTCCCAGCGCTTGATGTGGTGCCGTGCGATAGCAAGATGATGCTTTCATCAACCGTATGTCAGGCAACGCCGACATGTCTTGGATCGCTTGTTGAACCGTCTGCCATGCATCCCCAAGATTGGCCCCCAAGGCCACCACAGCCGATACCGTCTGGGTATGCATCAAAGCCCCGCTTAATCGGCGGCCGTCATGCCATCTGAGCCGCCCGTGGGTTTGCGACGGCGACGGCGGCGCTTTTTAGCCGGCTCATTGAGCAAGTCGCCTTCGGGGTCGGTAGCCGCCGGGGCATCGGTAAAGCGCGGGTCGTCCTGCGTTTTGTCAGCGCGACGGACCGAATGCACGCGAGGGGCACGTTGTATTTTTTGGCTCTCAACACGCACTTGCTGCAATAGATCCTCACGCGTGGCATCGTCAGCCACGCTAAATTCTTGCCACCAGTCAGCCAACACCTCATCCACTTCACCCACATCGGCACGCAAGCGCATGAAATCAAAGCCCGCCCTGAAACGTGCTTGATCCACCAAACTCCAAGGACCGCTACCCACCCGTTTTTCAAAGCGGGGTTGCATCATCCAAATTTCTCGCATGTCAGCGGCGAGCTTGCCACGCCCTGAGACATCCCCAATGCGCGAGTCGAACACCTCATCAATTGCGTCTTGCAGCGCTGGCAAGGGCGGCTGCTTGACGCGTCGTTGGGCCCAAGACTCGCGTACATCGGACCACAAAACACAGGCCAGCAAAAAACTAGGGGCAACAGGTTTACCTTCACCCACGCGTCGGTCGGTGTCTTGCAGCGCAGTTTTCACAAATGCTTGATCAGCACGTTCAACCACGATATCCAGTAATGGGTAAATGCCTTTTGCCAAGCCCTGTAACTTGAGTTGCGACACACTGGCCAGCGCATGTCCGGTTTGCAGCAACTTGAGCATTTCGTCAAACAAACGGCTCTGCGGCACATCGGCCAGCAACTTGGCAGCACGTTTCAAGGGTGCTGCTGTTTTAGCATCCAACTTAAATCCCAAAGCAGACAACTTGGCGGCAAAACGCACCGCACGAATCACCCGCACGGGGTCTTCTCGGTAGCGCAAGGCAGGGTCGCCAATCATGCGAAGCACCTTTTTCTTGGCGTCAGCAATGCCTCCGTGGTAGTCGATGACGTTGCCCGTTTCTGGGTCGTAGTACATCGCGTTGATGGTGAAATCACGGCGTGCCGCATCTTCATCTTGCGGACCCCACACGTTGTCTCGCAACACGCGTCCGCTGGCGTCAACCGCATGCTTCATACCGGCCAACTCTTGCTTACTGCTGCGCTCGTTACCTTTGACTTGCTCTGCATCTGCGCTGTCGAGCTGCGCGCGAAAGGTCGACACCTCAATCACCTCGTGTTCACGACCTCGGCCATAGACCACATGGACGATGCGAAAGCGTCGCCCAATGATGAATGCACGCCGAAACGCCGCTTTAACTTGCTCAGGGGTGGCATTGGTTGCCACATCAAAGTCTTTTGGCTTGAGGCCGAGCAGCAAGTCGCGCACTGCCCCCCCCACGATGTAGGCTTCAAAACCACGGTCTTGTAAGGTGCGCACCACATTGAGGGCGCGCTCATCGACCCAGTCAACGTTGATGCCATGCGCCTTGGCAGGCACCACCTGGCGCTTACCCAGCGAGGGCTTGGTGCTGCTGGACGTTTTACCCATCAGCTTGTTGATAAATTGTTTGATCATTGTTGAGAGAACAGTTCCAAGATCGGCCACCCATGCGCCATGGCGGTGGCTCGCAGTTTGGCGTCAGGATTGGTAGCCACCGGATGGTTGACGCGCTTGAGCAGGGGCAAATCGTTGCTGGAGTCACTGTAAAACGTGCTATCCACATCCCCCCAATCCAGTCCTTGCGCTTGGAGCCATTGTTGCAGACGAAGCACCTTGCCCTCACGCATAGACGGCACGCCCACTATTTCCCCATTAAACCAACCCTCAGCGTTGCGCGCCAGCTCCACGGCAATCAATTCCCCAACACCCAGGGCTTGGGCAATCGGACGAGTCACGAACTCATTGGTCGCCGTGACGATCACCAAACGATCACCCGCGCTGCGGTGTCGCTGCAGCAAAGACAGAGCCTCGGGGCGAATCGACGGAACGATCACCTCTTGCATAAAACGCTCGTGTGCAAGCGCCGCCTGATCGGGTCCTTGCAAGCGAAAAGCCTCGGTGGCGAAGCGCACATAGTCATGAATATCTAAGGTACCCGCTTGGTAATGGGCGTAAAACGCATCGTTTTTAGCGGCGAACTCAACGGGGTCTGTCCATCCCAAGGTGATCGTGAATTCGCCCCAAGCGTGGTCCGAATCTATGGGCAGCAAGGTGTGATCAAGGTCAAATAAAGCAAGTTTCATCAAGGTCACAAATCTTCCAACATCGCTTTGAGCAAGGGGATGGTGATGGCCCGCTGGGCTTGCAACGCATAACCATCGAGTTGGTCCAAGAGCTGGATCAAACTGCCCAGGTCACGGCTGAAGCGGTTCAACATGAAGTCCATCACCTCATCACTCAAAAAAATACCGCGCTCATCCGCTTGTTGGCGCAGCACCGCACGCCGCTCTGATTCACTGAGCACTTGCAAGTGGTAAATGTGACCCCAGCCCAAGCGGGTTCGCAAGTCCTCGCGCAACTTCAAATCACTCGGGGGCACCAACCCCGCGGCTAACACCCAGCGTTGCTGACCATCGCTCGGCGCAGTCGCGTTGACAAACCAATTGAAAGCCGCTTGCTGTTGTACCGCGGTGTAAAGGTGAACATCGTCCATCAACACCACGCGCCAAGCATCTTGGAAGGCTGGCGGCTCTGGCTGGGAAGCCTCTAACCACCCCACTGGGCAACCCTGTTCTCTTAAGGCCGATTGAACAGCTCGCAGCAAATGCGTTTTGCCGGCGGCAAACTCACCCCACAAATAAGTGGGCACTGGCGAACGCTTGTCGTTGCCAACCCACAACTGCAAATGCTGCAAGGCAGCTGCATTGGGTCCTGCCAAAAAATTGCGCAAGCTCGGGCCAGGTGCCAAACCAATGTCAAGCGCAATTTGCTTCATCAACGCTCAAAGCCCCCGATACAAAGCACTGGCTTGGTAATGCCTACGCAAGCGGCGTATAGCCACCAGCAACACCGCGCTCACAGGCAAGGCCACCAGCACGCCGACAAAACCCAGCAACTGACCAAACGCCAACAGGGCAAAAATCACATGCAAGGGATGCAGGCCAATGCGCTCACCCACCAAGCGTGGCGTCAGAACAAAACTCTCAATCAACTGCCCCAAACCATAGACCACGGCCAACATCCACACAGCATCGACAGGGTCCATTTGCAACAAACCCGCCAGACCAGCCAACACCAAACCCAAGCCAAAACCCACGTAGGGCACAAACACAGCCAAACCAGTGAATATGCCGATCGGCCAAGCCAGCTCCAAACCAAACCACCACAAGGCCAGTCCGTAATAAATCGACAGCGCCAGCATCACCGAGAGTTGCCCTCGCAAATACTGCCCCAACACTTGATCTGCCTCGTCCACAAAACTGTCGTAGGCACTGCGCATGGGCAGTGGCACCAAGGCTTCAACGTGACGCACAAAACGACGCCAATCGAGCAGCAAGTAAAACAACACCACGGGCACCAACACCAAGTTGCCGATCACTGCCAATGCCACGCTGCCGCCAATGCGCAACGAGGCGAGGGCTTGCTCAAATCCATCTTGAAAAGAAACACTGAAGGTCTTGAGCACCAAGCTTTTCAAGCTTGCAGCATCCACTTGGAAGGAAATCCCCATCGCCTGCAACCAAGGGTTCACCATGGTCTGTCCTCGTTCGACCAAACCCGGCAATTGGTCACGCATGCGTGGCACCTCGTTGCTGAGAATAGGCAACAGCAGCATCAACACAGCCAACACCAGCACGACAAACCCAATTTCGACGACCAGAACTGCCACCAAACGCGGTAAATACCCGCCACACGCGGCCTGGATAGTGCGCACCAAGGGGCTTAAGGCGTAAGCCAAAACGGCTGCAACTACAAATGGCATCAACACGGGTCCCAGCAGCCACAACAACAGCATCAGCAGCGTTGCGATGGCGATCCAAGCCAGGGTGTGTTGTTGGGTTGGGGTCAATTGCATACAGCAGGTGGTGTGATGGGCTTTAAAATTCTCCCCTGATTCTATCGGTGCGCTCCTTCTGGCGCCCCACAGCACTCTGATCCACTATGAACAAACCCCTTTCTTACAAAGACGCAGGTGTCGACATTGACGCTGGCGATGCGTTGATCGAGCGAATCAAACCGCTGGCTAAAAAGACCATGCGTGAAGGTGTGTTGGCTGG
>CAIMWY010000206.1 GCA_903845315.1 uncultured Burkholderiales bacterium | reverse complement strand
GGCATGTTGGGGTTGGGCACAAAGTTCAGGGGCGCCACCGTGGCTTGAGTGCCAGGCCCATTTGCTGCATCGGCTACAGCTTGGGCTTCGTCCTCGCGGGCACAGCTTTGACCTTGGGCCTTGGCCTGCTCGCTGACCATCAAATACGGGTTGACGTGGGCTTCCACGCGTCCAGGAATATCGATACTCGACGAGTCAATTTCGTACCAACCTTCGGGTGTTTCGCGGCGGACAAAAGCGGTGCCGCGCACATCGGTGATCTGTTGTACCGGCTCTTTGGCCGCCAGACGGTGGGCAATTTCAACAATTGCGCGTTCAGCATTGCCGTACAGCAACAAGTCGCATTTGCTGTCTACCACGATGGAGCGACGCACCTTGTCCGACCAGTAGTCGTAGTGCGCAATGCGTCGCAACGAACCTTCAATGCCGCCCAACACAATCGGCACATCGCTGTAGGCCTCTTTGCAACGCTGGCTGTAGACCAAGGCCGCCCGGTCAGGGCGTTTGCCGCCCACGTCCCCTGGCGTGTAGGCGTCGTCACTGCGAATTTTGCGATCCGCGGTGTAGCGGTTGATCATCGAGTCCATGTTGCCAGCGGTGACGCCGAAAAACAAATTTGGTTTCCCGAGCGCCTTGAACGGGTCGGCGCTTTGCCAGTCGGGTTGGGCAATGATGCCCACGCGAAACCCCTGGTTCTCCAGCATTCGCCCAATCACGGCCATGCCAAAACTCGGGTGGTCCACATAGGCATCGCCCGTGACAATGATCACATCGCAGCTGTCCCAGCCCAGCTGGGTCATTTCTTCGCGGTTCATCGGCAAAAACGGGGCTGTGCCGAAACGCGCCGCCCAGTACTTGCGGTAGCTGCTCAGTGGCTTGGCAATGCGGGGGAAAAAGGAGACGTCGGCGTAGGCATTCATGGATAACAGTGAGTGTACGGGTTGGGCTTTTTCATCTGCATTCGCAAGGTCATTGCAGGGGTTTGAGAGCGCTCAAAATTTTGATCAAGAATCACAGCATTGACTCAACACACTCCCTGAGTGTTTGAGAACATCCCGGAGAACCCCAGATGCACCACCCCAGCGACCAACCCAGGCCCTCGATTTACTACAACTACCGCGTGTTTCAGCCTTGGCTGCCCAGCGCCCATACAGCGGCTCAACGCGAGTCTGTGGTGATCGTGGGTGCTGGGCCCGCAGGCATGGTGACGGCCCTGGAATTGGCGCGTTTTGGCGTGCGCAGCGTGGTCTTGTCTGCCGAACTGCAGGTTTCTCAAGGCAGTCGTGCGATTGTGTTCACGCGCCGTTCGATGGAAATTTTGCAGCAAGTGGGCGTGGCTCAACGGATCACCGACAACGGATTGCCTTGGCGTTTTGGCAATTCTTTCTACCGAGGTCAGAGAGTCTTTCGGTTGGAGGCGCCGCACGACCCCAACGACCGTTTTTTTCCGATGATCAACATCCAACAGCAGTATTTGGAAGAGTACCTGTTGGACGCTTGCCAAGCCAACCCGCTGATCGAGCTGCGTTGGGGCAACAAAGCGGTGGAAGTAACACAGAACGACCACGGGGCGCAGGTCACGGTCGATACCCCTGAGGGCACTTACATGCTGCAAGCCGATTGGGTGGTGGCAGCAGACGGCGGGCGCTCAGAGATTCGTGCGGCCATGAACCTGCCCATGGAAGGTGCTTCGTACGAAGGCTTTTTTGTGATTGCCGACATTCGCATCGACCTGCCCTATCCCACCGAGCGCATGGCTTTTTTCGACCCCGACTGGAACCCGGGCAACACCATCTTGATGCATCGCGAACCCCACGGCATTTGGCGCATCGACTACCAACTCCCCAGCGGCGAAACTCCAGAGCAAGCACTGCAACCTGCATCACTGAAAGCCAGCATAGACGCGCAATTGGCCATGATTGGACTGGCTGACACGCCCTGGGACATGGACTGGAATTCGGTCTATTCAGCACGTACCCTCACCCTGCCCGACTATGTGCATGGGCGTGTCATCTTCACGGGAGATGCCGCGCATTTGTTACCCATCTTTGGCGTACGCGGCGCCAACACGGCCTTTCAAGACGCGCAGTCGTTGGGCTGGCATTTGGCCTGTGTGGTCAAAGGCTTGGCTGGCTCTGCACTGCTGGCCAATCACAGTGCGGAGCGAGTGGGTGCGGCCCGTGAAATCATCGATGAAGCGGGCAAAAGCACACGCTTCATGGCGCCACCGAGCGCGGGCTTTCGATTGCTGCGCGATGCGGTGTTGTCACTGTCCCTCAGCCAGGAATTTGTCCGCCCGCTCTACCACTGGCGAACTTCGCGTCCCCACGAATACACCCATTCCGCACTCAACAGTGCGGGGGACGACAACGCTTTGTTCACCTGTGGGCCTGCTCACGGGGCACCCCCTAAAAATGTGCGCTTGGGCGCCAATGAATTTTTGCTCGATCACCTCGGTGGCGGCTTTGATTTGCTTTACTTCACCGATGCCCATGCCCTTGGGCAACCCCTGCTAGATGTGATTCAAGCTACTCGCGGCAAGGGTGTGCCCTTGAATGTCTTGGTGATCGGTGCCGACCAAGACGTGGCAGGCGCCGATGCAACCCTGCCTGACACGGACGGACAGATCAGACAACTCTATGGTGTGCCCGCCAGCGGAGGGGCCTACCTGTTGCGGCCCGATCAACACGTGTGTGCCCGTTGGTTAACCCTCGATGCCACGCGCTTGCAAGCCGCCCTTCACACCGCCCTGCCGCACTAAGGACCCGCCATGACTCTGACCGTTCCAGATTTAGAAACCGTGTACGACACCTTGGCGCAGGCCATTGACCAAGTGGGCGAGGCAAAAGCCGAATTGTTTTTGGTCAAGCTGGCGTTACTCAATGCCCAGGCGCTGGGCCATGCCGAGCTATTTCAGCAACATGTTCAAGCGGCGTTGCAAGACTTGTAAAACAAGTCTGACCCAACACCTTGCTGCGTCAATGGAAGGGCAAGCCTTCCACCTTGGCCTGATGACCCCACAAATGCGCCACAGCCTGCTCCACCTGCAACACGTCACCGGTGGTTAAAAACCGTGTCGTGCCAGGGTGCGATGCATCAGTTTGAAGGGTGTTGGCCAATCGACGCACCAACTCGCGCGCCACAGCCTCGGCAGGGTCAACCAAGGTCACGTCTGG
>CAIMWY010000205.1 GCA_903845315.1 uncultured Burkholderiales bacterium | reverse complement strand
GGATGACGGTCACGGTCATTCCTTGGGCCTTGGTGGTGGTGTTTGCTTCTATGTTCATGAGCAGCAGTCGTTTGTATTGGTGGTGCGCTGCTTGGCTGCGCAATGCCATCAACAGTGGCACCTTCATTTTGGGCATCGAGAACCGCATCACAGGCATGGAGAATTTGCCGCTCGGCGAAAAAGATCCCGTCATCTTGTTGGTCAAACACCAGTCCACATGGGAAACATTTTTAATGCCGGCCATCATGCCGCACCCCTTAGCCTATGTGTTCAAAAAAGAACTGCTCAGCGTGCCGTTTTTTGGCTGGGCCATGGGCCGCATGGACATGATTCACATTGACCGCAGCCAGCGTGCACAAGCCTTCACCAAGGTGGTCACGCAGGGCAAGCGTTTGATGGACCAAGGTGTCTGGGTGATTATGTTTCCCGAAGGCACACGCATTCCGCGTGGCCAAAAAGGTGTTTACAAAACAGGCGGCACGCGCTTGGCCATTGAAGCCGGCGTGCCCGTTGTTCCGATTGCAGTGACCTCTGCCAAGTGTTGGCCCACCAAGGCTTTCGTCAAGAAGCCGGGCATTGTGGACATCTCGATTGGCAAAGCCATTTCCAGCGAAGGCCGTCAACCAGAAGAGTTGATGCAAGAGGTGGAAGATTGGATTGAGTCGGAAATGCGCCGCCTCGATCCCGAGGCTTATACAGACGCTTGATCTAGAAGTTCAACAATGCGCAATCCTCTGCAACTTGTTCTTGATTTCCTCAGTCCGCCACAGGAGCGGGTGCCGCAGGCTTCGAACAACACGCCAAAACCTGACGCATCGAGAACGACAGTGGGCTCAAGTGCCCCAGTTCAAATGCCCGACGAAGTTTCAATTGCGCATCCTCGCGCCAATCGTGAAACAGTATTGGAAGGCATGCGAGTGGCTTATTTGTTCCAACGCGTGCGTCGTCGCTCCATTGGTTTTTTGGTGGGGCCTGATGGGCTTGAAGTGCGCGCGCCCAAATGGGTGACCTTGAAAGAAGTCGAGTTGGGTCTGCAAGAGCGCGGCGAGTGGGTGCTGCGCAAGTGGGCTGAAATGCAAGAGCGGCAAAAAAACATTCGACAAATTGAATGGCGTGAAGGTGCAAGTCTTGATTATTTGGGATCGTCTATTCATTTGCTCTTAAGTCCTCAAAATGGCCGCAGTGAACTGAACGATCAACGCCAGTTGCTTTTGGCATTGCCGCACAGCGCAGATGCTTCACAAATTAGAGATGCGGTGCAAGCCTGGCTTATGCGCGAAGCCAAGAACTTGTTTGAACAGCGACTCAATCACTTTGCGCCCTTGATGGGTGTGCAGTGGCGTCGTTTGAGTTTGTCGAACGCTGGATCTCGTTGGGGCAGTGCGCGCGTGGATGGCGCCATTCGTTTGAACTGGCGCCTCATTCATTTAAAACCCGAAGCCATTGACTATGTGGTGGTGCACGAGTTGGCTCATTTGCATGAAATGAACCACAGCCCTGCGTTTTGGAAAGTGGTGGCTGATATCTTGCCCGATCACCTAGAGCGACGCAAAGCTTTGCAAAAAGAGAATTTGGCGAATTGGGCTTGATCAAACTTTTAGTTTGAAAGCTTAGCGTCATTCATTTTTTGGCCCAAAGAGCCCTGCAATTCCTTTTGAACGAAGTCGGAGATTGCTTTCTTTTTTTGCCTTAAGGCATCTATTTCTG
>CAIMWY010000204.1 GCA_903845315.1 uncultured Burkholderiales bacterium | reverse complement strand
CGAGCTTGCAGCCCAAGCTGGGCTACAACGTGGAGCGCGACTTCACGCCGATTGGCTTGGTGGGGGTGACGCCTAATTTGCTGATCTGCAACGAAAGCCAACCCGCCAAAAACGTCAAAGACTTGGTGGCCTTGTGCAAACAAAACCCCGGCAAGATCAGCTTTGCGTCGGCGGGTGGGGGTTCGGCCCAGCACCTGGCGCTGGAGATGTTCAAGCTGCGTGCTGGCATCGACGCCTTGCACATCCCCTACAAAGGCTCAGGCCCGGCACTGACCGATTTGATTGGCGGTCAGGTGCAGTATTGCTTTGAGACCATGACCTCGGCCACCCCGCATGTCAAAAGTGGCAAGGCTTTTGCCTTGGCCCAAACGCGCACTAAGCGCGCCAAAGGGCACCCCAACGTGCCCACCATGGACGAGCAAGGCTTTGCGGGTTTTGATGCCACCACCTGGTACGGCTTGGTGGGGCCGGGCAAGTTGAACCCGGCGTTTGTGAAGCGCATCAACGACGACATGAACCGCGTGATGGCCATGCCCGATGTGGTGGAAAAGTTTGACCAGTATGGCGCCGAAGACGGCGGCGGCACGCCCGAGCGCTTTGCCGACTTTATTCGCAATGAAACCCAGAAGTGGGCCAAGGTGGTCAAAGATGCCAAGGTGCAGGCCGACGCCTGAGCCTTGTCTTGCCAAGTGTTTTGTTTGTAAAATGTGTACACATTGATTCACAAATACAGCGAGACCACACCGTCATGGAAGCAACAAAAGTTGGCATCAGAGAATTCCGCTCAGACTTGGCGGAGTTCATTGCATCAAGTACGCCAGTGGCTATCACGCGCCACGGGCAGACCGTGGGGTACTTCATTCCAACGCGAGGGCAAGTTGCGGCAGATCTGGCCTCGCTCCAACAAGCGAGCAAAACACTCGATCAATTGATGGCCAAGCATGCCGTCATCGAAGATCTGGTGGCGGCTGAATTCAAAATCGCTAGAAAAAAGCAAACCGTAAAAAATAAACGGTCGTAACACCATGGTTGGGAAGGCAATTGTGTTGGATGCCAACATCTTGGTTCGTGCTGTGCTGGGACAGCGTGTTCGATCACTTCTGATTGAGCATGCCGAGCACATCAAATATTCAAGTGATCGACAGTGAGATTTATGGCGCCATGAAAACAGAGGCGCTCTTGCGTATCGCTTCTAGAGACGCTGACGACTGGCCAGTGCTTGCGTGTGCCATGGCATTGAACTGTCCGGTTTGGACAGAGGATGCCGATTTCTTTGGCTCGGGCGTCGCGACTTGGACCTCTGACCGTATCGCACTGTATTTCGCTTGACTGACCGACAAACAGCGCGACCTCCGGTCAGCTCGACAAACCCTTGTAGAGCATGTACGCCGCCAGTGCGTACAAGATCATGGCAAAAATGCGCTTGAGTTTTTTCACCGGCAAGCTGTGCGCGGCTTTGGCGCCCAGCGGTGCGGTGAACACGCTGCACAGGGCAATGACCACCAAGGCGGGGACCCAGATGTAGCCAATGGCGTCGTCGGGCAAGCCTGTGACCGACATGCCGCTGAGCACATAGCCCAACACGTTGGCCAGCGCAATCGGAAAGCCCAGGGCCGAGCTGGTGGCCACCGCGGTGTGGATCGCCACATTGCACCAAGCCATGAACGGCACGCTGATGAAGCCGCCACCCGCGCCCACCAAGCCCGACAAAAAGCCAATCGCGCTACCAGCGGCCACCAACCCAGCTGTGCCCGGCACTTGGCGTGACGGTGCAGGCTTTTTGTCCAAAAACATTTGCGTGGCAGAAAAGCCGACGAACAAACCAAAAAAGATCGCCAAGTTCGCGCCTTTGAGCATGGCAAACACGCCCAGGCTGGCAATCATGCTGCCCAGCACAATGCCGGGGGCCAAGCCTTTGACCAGGTCCCACCGCACAGCGCCACGTTTGTGGTGGGCGCGCACGCTGGAGATGGAGGTGAAGATGATGGTGGCCATCGAGGTGGCAATCGCCATCTTGACGGTCAAGTTGGCGTCCACGCCGCGTTGCGTCAGCATGAATGTCAAGAAGGGCACCATGATCATGCCGCCGCCGATGCCTAAGAGTCCTGCCAAAAAGCCAGT
>CAIMWY010000203.1 GCA_903845315.1 uncultured Burkholderiales bacterium | reverse complement strand
GACACACAGCCAAACTGGCGCATGAGGCATGCTTCACTCACAGTCAGGGGATGACCCATCTCACATCGAATTGCAATTTGCTCTAGAAGGTGCTGTTCGCTGAGTTTCAGCGTTGGGGAATGTTGATTTGGTTTCTCTGCAAGTGTGTTTTGGAGAAATTGCATGTACATGTGATGTGTGTTTGATCTCTTAAGTGATATTCGCTCCTCCTCAAGATCACTTGAAATAGCCATCAGTTGGTCTAACTCTTCATTGCTGATGAATACCTTGCTTGACACAGGTGCATAACGAGTTGCGTTCATTTCATTTCCCTTTGGGGACTGTGTAGACAGTCCCACGGTATATAGATGCATCCAATTTGAGGGATCACAAGGTGCAGATCGTCATTATTTTTACGCGCTCAATGCTGAATTCAATCAGGCAGCATCCCCGACCTGACCAATCAATGAGTCAATGGCTTCCAATCGCTTTAAGGGATCAATCTCGCATAAAAGTTGAACTTTCAAGGCTGAGTTGATGTCCAGCGCTTCAGCATATCGATTGGCTACCCACCCACACTGATCCAAAAGATAAGGTTGAAAAATGGGCAGCCGTTGAAGTTGCCCCTGCTGCTGGGCACTTGCAATGAGTTTGCCCAACCGTCCTGCATGGTCCGCTAGATGTGCAGGTATTTCAACTTCTGGGTCTTGTTCCATGATGGAGATATTGCCCTGCCACACACCATAAGGGCCGGGTATCGTATCGTTCAACGCAAAGCGAAGTCCCCCTTGGCACACAACACGAAACAAATTGGGCTGCACCTGTTCAAACTCTCGAATGTGTGCACAGCAGCCGTAGGCGTGTAAGAGTGGTGTCTCGCCAGGCACTTGGACCTCGCTGCCTTTTTTCAGCCAAACAACCCCAAACGGCAATTGCTGTTGAAAGCAGCGTTAGATCAAGTCGAGATACCGAACTTCAAATATTTGAAGCGATAACATGCCATCGGGAAACAGACCGTGGGAAAGCGGGAAAAGAGGGATTTGGTGCATGATGAAATCTGCAAGTCCGATCAAAGAGATACAAAACCATAGGGATGATTCAAGTTTGATCCTACCGAATCAAAGGAGTAACCATGACTGAAGACCCCAGATGCTGTGGGACTGGGACGTGCATCATCAATGAAGATGGCGTTTGCTGGTGCGGCCAGGCTTGGGATGGCGAAAAAATGTGCATGCCATCGGCCTCTCAAAACGCGACCCTGCAAGATTCACCCAACACAGTTGAAACTCTTGGCCGTCAAACTGATGGCAGTCGCTGATCGAGCGACACGGCCAAATCACCCACCATTGACTTTCACACGTGCAATCCCTATCAATGACTTCAAACACCTCTGTGCTGCACCCTGCGGCACCCTCCACACTGAATAACACCTTCACCTTGCCAAGCGGCATGGTGTTGCCCAACCGATTGGCCAAATCAGCCATGAGTGAAGCACTTGCCACCTACGACAACCACCCTACCCTATTGCTGGTCGAGCTTTACCGTCGCTGGGCTGCTTCCGGCATCGGCACGCTCATCACGGGCAATGTGATGATTGATCGACGCGCCCTGGGTGAGCCTGGCAATGTGGTGATTGAAGATGAAGCTGACATCGCGGTATTGAAGCAATGGGCCAATGTGGTGACTTCACAAGGGTCGACCTTGTGGGTTCAGCTGAACCATCCGGGCAAGCAATCGCCCAAAGGTTTGAACGCATTCAATCTTTCGCCTTCTGCTGTGCCCTTCCGACAAGACATGGCGGCATTTTTCGATACGCCGCGCGAAGCCACAACGGCGGACATATTGGAAATCATTGAACGCTTTGGGCGCAGCGCTGCCATTTGCCAAAAGGCAGGCTTCAGTGGCGTTCAAATTCACGGGGCGCACGGTTACATGGTGAGTCAATTCTTATCCCCGCACCACAACCAACGCACCGATGAATGGGGCGGCAGCGCTGAAAACCGTCGCCGTTTTGTGTTGGCGGTGTATGCGTCCATTCGGCGTCATGTGGGGCCTTCATTCCCCATCGCCATCAAACTCAATTCAGCCGACTTTCAAAAAGGTGGCCTGTCAGAAGAAGAATCCTTGGAAACGATTCAAGCCTTGGCAAACGCTGGCATTGATTTCATCGAAATATCCGGTGGCACCTACTATGACATCTAGTTCTATTTGCTCGCCGGTGTCTTGCTCGTATTGCTCGAGATAGTCAAATAAAACCCCTAAACCCTCATAAGTGAATTGCTCACCTCTTCCGGCTGCCTGAAAAGCGTTTCTAAAATCGTGTAAGTTGATAGTCTGAATCATGATTTCCCCATTAAAAAAGTAAAATAGAGTTGTGGCACAACTTCGGCGGCTTTGCGGTCGCTGCTAAATTCCTTAAGCCATTTATTTATATGTCTTTGGG
>CAIMWY010000202.1 GCA_903845315.1 uncultured Burkholderiales bacterium | reverse complement strand
TGCTTTAAACCGGCTTTGCTCACCTCTTGCGTGCGACGAATCATCCCCATTTCAATGACTTTGCGTGCTTCAAACGCTTCTCTGGCGTCGTTCACCGTGAGTTCAACCACGTACCAACCGCGCCGACTACTCACCGTGACGATGCCGCGGGCTGCCAAGCGAATCAACGCTTCACGAACGATGGTGCGACTGCAATTAAATAATGCGGCCAACTGCTGCTCTCCAAGTCGGGCGCCAGGGGCAAGTTTCTGCGCCATCACGGATTCGGTAATGCGCGTGCTGATTTCGGCTGCTGTGGTCATTTGGATGATTTTATAACTGACACATCATTCTCGTATACAAGATTTGCGAATCAGGTTATGGGTAATCCCTAAAAGACCAGTGTTTTAGCTGGCGGTCGACATTCGCGCTCCTGATGCTTTATGTAAAACCAGTTCTATCACGCGAGCAAGTTGCTGAGCATATGGGCGTGACACGGAAAACGATGTCTAACATGATGTCCGCTGAATCGGTTCTGAATCGCCCCAGGTTTAGAGCCGAATTGCCATCGGGCTGTATCGGTTTCTACAACCAACAGCACCCGCATCAGGCGTTGAAGATGTTGACGCCAAATCCGGTATTGGAAATATTCAAATTAGCAAGTTGACCTGAGCAGATTTCGCTGGGTCATGACATTGACTCAGTTCAGCCTGAACAAGCACCTCCGCCTGTTTTAAAGCCCACCCAAACTTTCAACAACCGGGGCGTCTGGTGCCGCGATTTGAATGCGCACCAAGCTGCCAGACACCATGCGTTGCTTGACGGGGTAGATGGCCGCAATGTTGGAAGTCCAAAATGAGAGCACAAAGAACGTGACCATCAGCTTCACATGCACCTTGAAATCATGGCGCGCGCGCGCTGAGTGCGCCAACAACACATGCACGCCGCGTGCACTTTGCGGCCCAGTCGATCCAGCCGATCCAGATGCTGCATCTGAACTGATTGAGTTCATGGGTGTTGCGATGGTATCGGTACTTGCTTGCTCACCAGCATTGCCTGCAGATCTGCCTTGCACCGCAGATTGAGACAATGCATCAGCTGTGACCGCGCGTGCCATCTCAGGAATTGGCGCCGCACCCGAAAGCGCCAAATCACGTGCATCAGAGGTCCCGTTGATAAGTTGACGATTGCCCTTCAAAACTTCAATGCCTATGTCTTGCAGGTTGGACTGCAAGTGCTCCTTGGGCGCACCCAAGGCTTGTGACGATTTGCTTTGCGACGATCCAATCACTTTGTCAGTGATGGGCTCTTTGCTTATTGGGGCTTGGTTGGCAGCAGACTCCAACGGCGTTCCAAGGGGCTGGCGATTGCTTGTCAGCGCTTGCGCTCCGATGCCCTGCAAGTTGGACTGCTCATGCTCTTTGGCCACCCCCAGGGTCTGCGCCGACGCAGCCTGCGCCAAGGCAATGGCGTTGTCAGCCAGTTGCTGATTGATCAAGGCTTGCTGATTGGCCTCCTCTTGCGCTCTGGCGCGACGGGCAAGCTCCAGCAGCGTTTTGTTCTTGGACTCAAAATCATCTAGTTGACGGCTCAGCACCTCAATGTCTTGAAATAAATTCTTCACCCGTGCTTCAGGGGGAAGTGTTTCGAGATGGTCAGTGGCCGTATTGGCATCTATCAACGCGGGGTTGTTACCCAATGCCCCAGCCTCGAGTGCTTGACGATTTTGAGCCGCAGTTGCCACATCCAAAGTTTGCACATTAGCGCTTTGGCGGTCCTGCTCAAGACGCTGGCGCTCGGTTTTTTCTGCGCCCGCATCCAAGGCCTGTCGATTGACAACGTTTGCAGCACCAGCAATCCATTCAGCCGCATTGCTATTTGCTGGTTCACCATTGACTTGCTGAAGGTTTGCACCTAAGGCGTCGTTATTGACTTGCTGAAGGTTGACGCCCAAGGCATCGTTGCTAACCTGTTGAACATTCTGCTCACCGCCACCATTGCCCGTTACCTGCTGAATGTTGAGGTCATCTGTGGCGTTGTGGCTGACCTGAAGAATGTTTTCTTCAGATCCAAAATCATGTTGCACACTGTCGATGTTGTCGTGCATGGTACGACGCACCTCAATGCCCAACTCGGAGGCCGCACCTTGCGCTTCAAAGATTTCACCGTCTTCAGCCTTAGCCCCCGCCGCTAGCTTACGGTTGGTGTGGCTTTTGAATTTGCTGGTATCAAAAGGCCTGATGTTTTTGACTTCGAGAACTTCATGGTACTTGTCAAAGTCATTGAGTTGCAAACCAAACGCAGCCACCATGCTGACAAATAACTTGTCCTCCGCCACCGCCACTGTGCCATCGGACATCATCGAGTCGCACACATTGGTGAGAATGCAAAGTTTTTGCTTCGCTGATAGTGATTGACTAACGGTTTTAAAAAATTCGACCCGTTTGACTTTGCGCACATAGGTCAATGCAACTTTTTGCAAGCCCACGAACTCGCCAATCACAGCCTCGAGTTGCCCAATTTCTTCTGGTCCAATGGCACCATCGGCGCTCATCATGTAGAGCACCGCCACAGCCAAAGCCAGATGGGGTGTGACCTGCTGGTCGCCTTCTTTTATATCTTGAAACGACCCCAGAACAGATTTGTCATTTTTGAGCGTGATGACTTGAATGTGAGTTTTGAATATGCTTTCATTTACGCCGAATGCATTGCGCATTAGGTGAAAAAGGTCCAACTCTTCTTGATCTGCGCGGCCATCGGCCAGCAAAGAATCGAAGACATTGACCAAAATGCACAGCTTATCTTTCTGGCTCAAAACCTCAGGGGCTTTTTCAAGAAATGCCTCGATCGACACAGACTGCACATAAGACAGTGCGCAGCTCAGCAACTCGTCGTTGTTGCCCACTACGGATTGGAGT
Source organism: uncultured Burkholderiales bacterium (assembly GCA_903845315.1). The sequence continues at coordinate 13,506 of CAIMWY010000202.1, read as the reverse complement.
TGGCTGCTTTCTGCCTCTTCAATCTCTCCGTCAGAAGCCATCATGTACAGCAAAGCAACCGCCAGCACCAAAGCGGGTGTGAGAGTGATTGAATCCGGGCTGCCGAATTCATCGGCGTCCATGTGGCTTTTGAACTTATCCAGCAGCTCGGAACTGACTTTGACGGTGGCCATGCAGCACGTTAACCAGACGCGCGACTTGCTTGGGTGACATTGCCGTTATTCAGCGAAAAATGGCAAAATCGTCATGTAAAAAAATGACAGATACGTCATAAACTGGGTTTTAGCGATGCAACATCAAGCTTGCATTGGCACCAGTGGGGCCTTCAAAGTCAAAACAACGGTACTTGACTCTGTGACGGCGAGATTCAATACACCATGATGCACCTGCGCGATTTCTTTGCACAAGCTTAAGCCCAGCCCCATGCCATCAATGCTTCGCGTATGCGATGAATCACCTCGATAAAAACGGTCGGCCCAGCGATCACTCAAGTCTTTGGGAATATTGTGTGAGGGGTTTTCCATCATTAACACCAAGCTATCACCTGATTGCGACAACTTCACAAAAATCCAGCCATCTGGCACGTTGTACTTAAGCGCATTGCCCAACAGGTTGTCGATCAATTGCCGCACCAAAATTGGGTCGCAACTCCACAAGATATGAGGCTCGATGTCGCAGCGAATGCGGACCTTTTTTTGATAGCTGTTGATCTCTTCAGACAGATCAACCACCATCTCACTCACGTCAAGCAGTTGAAGGTCTTGCAGCAAACTGCTGGCATCAGCGCGGGAGAGTTGGAGCAATTTTTCGGTAATGTCAATCAATCGCTCCACTTCATCACCCATCATGCGCATGCGCACTTGCGAATCACTGCCCTTAGGAAGATCAACAATCATGCGCTCTACATTGCCACGCAAAATGGTCAGCGGAGTGCGTAATTCGTGCGATGCATCACCAGCAAACCGCCGGGCTTTGGCAAAGCTGTCAGACAGTCTGACACGCAAATCATCAAACACTTCCACAAATTTCGCAAACTCCAAAAACGGCACCTTCACTTTTTCAAGTGTTCCTAAGTTGCTAGAAGACAACCCGGACATTGACGCCTCAATGTATTTGAGGGGACGCATGAATACGAAGGTCATGTAAAAAGACAAAAAACCAAGCAAGATAAGAATACTAGGCACCACTCGAAGTAAATTGCGATCGCGCAGATCCCACATTTGGCGCATTAAATGATCGAATTCTCTCTGGGCCAGCACGATCCGCGGAGATGCGTCGTTGTCTTTGAAGCGCAAGGCTTGCCATGTCTGCCCCTCATGCTGAACCGTAGCGTGCTGCATGCTTTGTGTGTCAGAGGTGTCATAGGCATTCCAAACAGTTCTGTTGTCTTGCACATCCAAACACAGCAACTGCTTACTGGGTTCGTCGTTGGTAATGGTGCTACCACACAAGACGTAATGCTCAATCAGATAGAGCGATAAGTCGAGACTGTGAGTTTTTCTGGCACATTGGTTGAAAATTTTTCGATCGGCCGATTGCTGTTCACAGTAGGTTAAAGTCAGACTCATCTGATCATTGACCTGTTGTTTCAATTGCTCTGTCAGGAAATATTGCCCTACCAAACGGTTAGACCAAATCACCAAAAAAGTGGTGATCACCAACCGAATGAAAAGGTGTAGCTTGAAGGACTTCATACCGCTGCGTCTTCCACCCGGAATCGGTAGCCGACGCCACGCACAGATTCAATGGGAGACGCACTCTCTGAATTATTCCGACCCAGCTTGCTTTTGATACGTCGCACACACACATCCACCACATTGGTTTCAGGATCGAAGGTGATGTCCCACACATGCTTGAGAATTTGCTTGCGCGAGTAGATATGTCCGGGCGAGCGCATCAGAAAAGCCAGAAGACTAAATTCACGTTGGCTCAGAATGGCCGAGGTGTCATACCACTGTGCCCGGTGGGTCGACAAGTCAAGTGTGAGGTGCGGGCTACGAATCAGTGGGTCTTTGATCACCGAGTGCCGCTCCAACAACAGTTTGATGCGCGCCACCAACTCTTCCACAAAAAAAGGCTTGGGCAAGTAATCGTCAGCACCCACCTCAAACCCCTGCAAGCGGTCGGGCAAATCCACCTTGGCACTCAAAATGATCACTGGTGTGGTGTTCCCCGATTGGCGTAATTGCCGCAGCAGGTCAAAACCATTAAGAGACGGCAACATCACGTCCAAGACCACCAAATCATGAGTTTTTTGCTGAACCAAATCCAACCCCACCAAACCGTCTTCCGTGTGATCGACTTGATAGCCCGCATGCGTTAAGCCGTTGATCACAAATTCAGCAATCTTGATTTCATCTTCGATCAATAAAATTTTCATGACGTCCTGTGTTTTTCGATGTAGTTCCAATTAGGTACTGCACGGCAAGTATGGGTGAGCAAGGGCTTAGTTTGCGCGTCCTAGGGAAGCAAAAAAATGACAAGTCCGTCACCAATTAACGGATGAAGCGCTTGTCACTCAAGTCCCAGCGTTAAGTACCGATGATAGAGATGTTGCACCACCTACGTGAACTGACCATGCCGATCGCCCTGTCTCCCACAACTGCGCCAACCCCACGGGAAAACCCAGTGGCTGCGCCTGCTGTGGATGAATACACGCCGGCACCACACACATCCAAGTCAGCCCCCTTGACTCGCCCCAAAGAGGTGAGTGAGCCGATTGCGCGCACACCCCCTAGTTTGGTGAACAGCAATGTTGCTATGTCGTTTGCCTTTGATGCGCCGTCCAAATCACTCAATGTTGTGATGACCGACACGGTCTCTGGTCAAGTGATTCGCAAGTTCAGCTATAAAAGCTTGCCTGTGGACCTGCACCGAAGTGAGAAGCTGACGGGCTATTTGGTTGATAAAAACGTCTGAGCATGCAAGCTAACATCAATGACCTTGGTGAATAGAAAAGCTCAACCAAGCCACCAACGAGGTGGCCGCACACGACCCCGTGCGCATGCGCTTGATGCACGAAGGCGCAGGCTTGCGTGCAGACAAGCCTTAGCCCCAACAAGCTCTGCAACCCGCCGCTTAGGAAACGCTCGTGCTGTCAGAGGGCTTTGCCCCCTGACAGACTCAAGCCTTTGACAAACCCGTTTTGACGCGGTCTGGCGTGAGCGGCACGCGCCGAAAGCGCACGCCTGTGGCATCAAACACGGCGTTGGCCAAGGCCGCGCCTGTCGGGCCTTGCGAGGCCTCACCCGTGCCCAAGAAGGGCGCACCGGGGCGGTCGATCAACACCACTTCGACTGGCGGCACTTCCGAGAAGGTCAGGATGGGGTAGCTGGCCCAATCATTCGACAGCACCTTGGTGTCGTCGAACTTGACTTCTTCTTTGAGCGACCAACTCAGCGACTGAATCAAGCCGCCTTCGATTTGGTTGCTCACGCCATCGGGGTTGACGATGTGGCCCACATCCGCCGACGCCACAGCGCGCAGCACACGGATGCGCCCATTGCGGCGATTGACTTCGACCTCTAAGGCCACGGCGCAGTAGCCTGCGATGTTTTTGTAGCGGGCAAAGGCGATGCCACGCCCACGGTCTTCTGTTTTTTTCCAATCGGCCCAGCCAAAGGCTTTGGCCGCTTTGACCAGCGCATCGCGTGCGCGCTCGTCTTTCAAAAAGCGCAGGCGGTATTCCACCGGGTCAACCTTGGCGGCCATGGCCAGTTCGTCGATAAACGACTCGATGGCAAACACGTTGGCGTAGGCGCCCAAGCCTCGGGTGGATGAGGCGCGCAGCGGCATGTCGGTGATGAAGTGGGTCAACACCTTGTGACCTGGGAACTCGTACAAGGCAATGGCGTTGCGGTCGGCGGCGTAATTGGGCGGGCCACCGTTGACCGGCACCGGCAAGGTGAAGGGTTTTTCCAAATAACGCGCCGACAGCAAGTTGCCGGGCTCGCCACTGGGGCGCGTGCCGTGCGGGGTGGACCAGACCTGCAAGTCCCAATCGAGCACATTGCCTTGCGCGTCCAAACCAGCTTGGACTTGCACCTCCATGGCCGAACCATAGGGCTCCCAGGTGTGCTCTTGCTCGCGGGTGTATTGCAAGCGCACAGGGTTGCCGGGCACGGCAGCCGCCAACAGCGCAGCATCGGCCGCAGCGTCGTCGGCCAGGTTGTGGCCGTAGCAACCGGCGCCTTGCATGTGTTGGCAGCGCACCTTGGCGGGCTCCATGCCGAGCATCTTGGCAATCGCCACGCTGGTTTCAAACACCGACTGGCTGTGGGTTTGAATCAACATCACACCATCCGCGCCCAAGGTGGCAATGGCCGCCGAGGTGCCGATGGACGCATGCATGTGGTACGGACGCTGGTAGGTGGCCTGCATGGTTTTTGCCACGGGCTCGCCACCCACACGCACTTGCGTTTTGGTGTCGATGAGTTTGTTGGGCTTGGCTTTGCGCAGCCATTCAAAGATGCCGTCATGCCCAGGCAAGACTTTGTCCACCTGCCACTTGGTCGAAGCCGCCATGGCCTTGGCTGCAGCCAGCGCTTGTTCTTCGCGCCTGGCCACCACGCCGATGAAGCTGCCATTGCGCACAGCCTTGACCACGCCAGGCATTTTTTGCACCGCAGCCAGATTGACCGACAGCAACTTGGCTTGGTAGGTGGGCGGGCGCACGATGTGCCCAAACAGCATGCCCACAGGTCGTTGCTCTTGCACAAACATGGCTTGACCCACCATCTTGGGGTCTAAGTCAACCCGGTGCACGGGGTGACCGATGTAGCGGTGACGGTGCGCGGGCTTGGGCTTGACTTGACCGGTGGCTTCGCGGTTGAGCGACTCGCCCGATACCAAATCCCAGTAAGACACTTGATCCCCGGACAGCGCGTTGACCATGCCGTCGTGCACGCTGAGGCTGTCGATCGGTTGCTTGAGTTTGTCCGCCGCGAGCTCGAGCATCAGGGCTCTCACCTCGGCAGACGCATATTGCACCGCAGTGCCGCAATTGGGCATCGAGAACGATCCTGCTGTCACACCTTCGTTGGGCACTAGGGCGGTGTCGCCTGAAATCACCTGCACGCGGGACAAATCAATGTCGAGTTCGTCGGCACAAATTTGCGTCACCGCGGTCAAAATGCCCTGCCCCAACTCGACCTTCCCCACCAGCAAAGTAACGGTTTGGTTCGCGTTGATGCGCAGCCAAGCATTGAGCTTGCGGTGGGTGTTCAGCGAACCTGGTAAGCGCGGCTTGGCGCTGACGGCAGCGGTTTGTGATAAAGCGGCATCCAAAGGAATACCAAACGCCAAAGAGACATAGCCTGTGGCTTTCAAAAATTCACGACGGCTGGAAGTGAGTGTGTGGCTCATGGTCAGGCTCCCTTGGCTGCGCGTAAAACGGCACGCACGATGCGGTTATGGGCCCCGCAACGGCACAAATTGCCATCCAAGGCCGAGCGCACTTCGGCGTCGGTGGGCTTGGGGTTGCGATCGAGCAAGGCCTGGGCTTGGATGATCATGCCCGAGGTGCAGTAGCCACACTGAGCGGCCTGCTCGTCAATAAAGGCCTGTTGCAAGCGGCTGGGCCGCTGGCCATCTTTCATGCCCTCCAAGGTGGTCACCGCGCGACCTGCCACCGACGACAGCGGCGCCACACAACTGCGCACCGGATTGCCATCGACCATCACCGCACACGCGCCACACTGAGATTTTCCGCAACCGAATTTGGCGCCATTGATTTGAAAATCGTTGGCCAGCACCGTCAGCAAAGACGTGGCCTCTGCTGCGGGACTGCGCACCGATTGGCCGTTGAGTTTGAAACTGATCACAGGTGTCTCCTTGTTTAGGTTCTTACAGTGCAGGGCCTTGCGGCGCCGCGCTTTACTGCTCGTCAATGATCGGGTTAGACAGAATGCCGATGCCCTCAATCTCGATCTCACACACATCACCAGGCGCCATCCACACGGGTGGGTTGCGGGCGTAGCCCACGCCGGCCGGGGTGCCGGTGATGATGACGTCACCGGGCTCGAGCGTCATGCACTCCGTGATGATGCGCAAGGACTCGACCACGTCCCACAAAAAGTCTTTGGTGTTGGCGTCTTGCATCACCTTGCCGTTGAGGCGCGACTGGATGCGCAAGCCTGCGCCACCGGGGGGCAACTCATCAGGCGTGACCATCCAAGGGCCAAAGGGACCACTGTCGTCGAAGTTTTTGCCAATCGTCCACTGGCCCGATTTGCGCTGGTAGTCGCGCAAACTGCCGTCGTTGAAACACGAGTAGCCCGCCACGCAGTCCAAGGCATTGGCGGCGGTGAGGTGATGCGCACGTTTGCCAATGATGACGGCCAACTCTGCCTCGTAGTCAAGCTTGGTCGAGACTTTGGGGCGTACCAGCGGTGCTAGATGACCCACCATGGAACTCGGGCCACGCAAGAAAAAGCTGGGGTATTCGGGCCTGGCGTTGCCGCCCTCTGCCGCATGGTCGGCATAGTTCAAGCCCATGCACACGATCTTGCTAGGGTTAGGCACCACAGGCAACAAACGCACGCTGGCCAGAGGTTTGATGGCGGAAGCGGGGGCTTTTTGTGCAGCCGCATGCGCAGCCGCCAAGCCGCCTGGGGTTGACAGCAAAGAGAGCATGTCACGCGGTAAATTGGCGCCCGTCAAAGCCAAATCGACAAACTCGCTCGCCTGTGCATGGGCGACCCAACCAATGCCTGACTGGCCCTGTTCTTGAAAACTCAGCAAACGCATTTTTAGTCCTTTAAGGGGAAAAGAGATGGGCGGATAATATCGATAATTTAAGCTTAGACAAATTTTTATCGATGAATCGTGTCGCCATATGAACACCGCCTCCGCGCCTGAAACCTCTGCTTCACTGACTGCAAGCACCTACGAACGTTTGCGCGTCGATCTGCTCAATGGGCACTGGACGCCGGGCAGCAAGCTGGGCATTGAGGCCTTACGGGCCCACTACGGCACGGGCGCAACCCCCGTGCGCGAAGCCCTCAACCGGCTGGCAGCAGAGGGCTGGGTGCAGCACTTGGAGCAGCGCGGTTTTGCCGTGGCTGCCGTCAGCGAAGACGCATTGCGCGAACTGGCCAAGACGCGGGTGTGGGTGGAAACCTTGGCCCTGACCCAAGGCCTGCAAGCACGCACGTCCGAGTGGGACGAGCGTTTGGTGTTGGCCTTGCACCGCTTGTCCAAAACCCCACGCTCTTTGTATGCCGACCGTTATGTGGAAAACCCAGCGTGGGAGAAGCTGCACCGTGAGTTCCACCAAGTACTGGTATCCCAATGCGGCTCACGCTGGTTGATTGGTTTTTGCGAACAGCTCTATGACCAAGCCCACCGCTACCGCCAGTTGGCGGTGAAAAAGTCGTACAAGCGCCGCCACGAACTCGACGAACACAAAGCCATGGTGGATGCCGTGCTGGCAGGTGACGCCCATGCCGCTTGCCAAGCGCTGACTGGCCACTATGAAAAAACAGCTGACATCATTTTGAACAGCGCGCTTTGAACAGCGTCCTGCGAGCCCTACCCATCGATCCATTCAACTTCACCCAGAACATTGCCCCATGAATTCCATCCCCCAAATTACCCGACTGTCCGACGACTTCCGCTGGCCTGGTGGCCGCCGCGTAGCGGTGATTTTCAACATTGCCTACGAAGCTTGGTCCGATGGCCAAGCTCCTGGCATTGGCCCCATGGGCAATGTGCTCAAGCCCGGTTTCTTTGACACCAACGCCCATTCATGGGCCAGTTTTGGCATGGTGCGCGGCATCCACCGCCTGCTCGACTACGCCGACAAGCGGGGCGTAAAAACCAGCATCATGGTCAACGGCGTGCTGGCCGAGCGCGATCCAGACACCGTCAGATCGCTGCACACCCGAGGCCACGAAATCGTCAACCACTCGTGGGGCATGGATGTGATTCCAGTCTACTTTGACGAAGCCCAAGAGCGCGAAAACATCCGCAAGAACGATGAGATCTTGACCCGTGTCGCGGGCATCAAGCCCACCGGCTGGATCAGCCCACGCGGCACGGGCAGCCCCATCTCGTCGCGCTTGCTGGCCGAAGCGGGTTATTTACACCATGGCGACTGCAACGACGACGACCGCCCCTATGTGATGAACTTCGACGGCCGACGCATCGTGGCTATTCCATTGACGATGGACGTGAACGACCTGCCCACCTGCATCCGCTACGGCCAAGGCCCACGCCACATGCTCGACACCTTTGTGGACACCTTCACAGCCATGCGTGAGCGCGAGCAAGCGCCGCTGATGCTCGACGTCACCGCCCACACGCATGTGATGGGACGCGCCTCAGGCGCTTGGGTGTATGACGAAATCATGGCGATCGTTGCCAAGCATTCCGATGTGTGGGTCACCACGCGCGAAGAAATGGCCAAGTACGTGTTGAACCAGGCGTCTGCTTGAATCGGGATTCATCTTGGGCAAATTCGGCAAGGTGCTCGACCCAGGCAAGGAGTTACGGCAACGGCTCATAAAAAAACCCGCCGCAGCGGGTTTTTTAGGTTGGTGCGTGAAACGCATCAGCCCATGTGCAAACCACCGTTGCATGAGAAGTCTGCGCCGGTGGTAAAGCCTGAGTCTTCGCCAGCCAACCAAGCCACCACAGAACCAATTTCTTCAGGGGTGCCTAAACGCTTGACAGGAATTGTGGCAACGATTTTGTCGAGCACGTCTTGACGAATCGCTTTGACCATGTCGGTGCCAATGTAGCCAGGCGACACGGTGTTGACCGTCACACCCTTGCTGGCCATCTCTTGGGCCAAGGCCATGGTAAAGCCGTGCATGCCGGCTTTGGCGGCTGAGTAGTTGGTTTGACCAGATTGGCCTTTTTCACCGTTCACGGATGAAATTTGCACAATACGGCCAAAACCACGCTCAACCATGTCTGCCACCACTTGCTTGGTGACGTTGAACATGGAGTTGAGGTTGGTGTCGATCACCGCATCCCAGTCGTCGCGGGTCATCTTCAAGAACATGCGGTCGCGGGTGATACCTGCGTTGTTGACCAACACATCAATCGGACCATGCTCTGCTTTGGCTTTGGCAAAGGCCTCGACGGTGGAGTCCCATGAGCTCACATTGCCCACCGATGCGTAAAAGCTGTAACCCAAGGCTTTTTGTTCGGCCAACCATTTGTCAAAGTCACGCGTGGGGCCGCAACCGGCAATCACGGTGAAACCATCTTTATGCAGTCGCTGGCAAATCGCGGTACCGATACCACCCATACCACCTGTTACGTACGCTACTTTCTTGCTCATCATTTGTCTCCTGTTGTATGAGTTGTTAACTGACTGAAAAAACTTTAGCTGAAATGATCAACGCTCTAAGGCCAGAGAAACCCCCATGCCGCCACCAATGCACAGCGCGGCCAAACCTTTCTTGGCATCACGGCGTTGCATCTCATGCAGCAAGGTCACCAAAATGCGGCAGCCCGATGCACCGATGGGGTGACCAATGGCAATGGCACCACCATTGACGTTGACCTTCGCAGGATCAATGCCCAGTTCTTGATTCACCGCACAAGCTTGTGCGGCAAAGGCTTCGTTGAGTTCAAACAAGTCCACATCGGCGGCATTCCAACCCGCGCGCTGCAAAGCCTTACGCGATGCAGACACGGGTCCCATGCCCATGAGCGCCGGGTCTAATCCACTGGTACCAAACGCTGCAATGCGCGCCAAGGGCTTTAAGCCCAAAGCAGCGGCCTTCTTGGCAGTCATCACCACAACAGCGGCAGCGCCATCGTTGATGCCGGATGCATTGCCTGCGGTCACTGAACCGGCTTTGTCGAAGGCTGGGCGCAAGCCAGACAGGGCTTCGGCAGTGGTTTTTTTGTTGATGTATTCGTCGCTGTTGAAGATCAACGCGTCGCCCTTGCGCTGGGGAATAGACACTGACACGATTTCGTCTTTGAACTTGCCAGCGTCTTGTGCGGCAGAAGCTTTTTGTTGGCTGGCCAAGGCCAGCGCATCTTGCATGTCACGGGTGATGCCTTGGGCTTTGGCCACGTTCTCGGCGGTGATGCCCATGTGGTACTGGTTGTAGACGTCCCACAAGCCATCCACGATCATGGAGTCCACCATGTTCCAGTTGCCCATGCGCTGGCCGTCACGTGAACCCAATAGCACGTGGGGTGAGGCACTCATGTTTTCTTGTCCGCCGGCGACCACGATTTCGCTGTCGCCATAGGCGACAGCTTGAGCGGCCAGCATCACCGCTTTGAGACCGGAGCCACACACGGCGTTGATGGTCAAGGCTGGCACTTCTTTGGGGACACCAGATTTCATCAAGGCTTGGCGCGCTGGGTTTTGTCCCACCCCTGCTGCCAACACCTGACCCATGATGACTTCACCGACCAAGGCCGGGTCGAGCTTAGCGCGCGCCAAGGCTTCACGTATCACGATCGAGCCCAACTCGGTCGCTGCAATTTTGGCCAAGGAGCCGCCAAACTTGCCCACGCCTGTGCGTGCTGCTGAAACGATGACGATGTCTTCCATGAGATCTCCAGAGAAAGTTTTAGTTATAGAAAAAATTTACGTACCAGCGCGCGCTTTGACGTAGCGACCGGGTGCGGGCTCAATGGCTTTGTAAGAACCGCGGCCATAGGCCTTGGGCGCGGCAATCTGTTTGCCGGCATGGGCTTTGAGCCATGCCGCCCAATCGGGCCACCAACTGCCGGCATGTTCTTTGGCTTTACCAATCCATTGGTTGACGTCTTTGGGAAATGTCGTTTCGCTGCCCGTCCAATAGCAACGCTTGTTGGCCGCAGGCGGGTTGATGACGCCCGCAATGTGGCCAGAAGCGCCCATGATGAAACGCTTCTTGCCAGGAAACACTTGCGTTGTTGCATACGAGCCGCCGATCGGCACGATGTGGTCTTCACGCGAGCCATAGATGTAGAGGGGCAAGTCAACTTTACGGAAATCAATGGATTCGCCGCAGACCTTGGCCACACCGGGCTTGACGAAGTTGTTTTCCAAATAGGTATTGCGCAAATACCATGCGTACATGGGGCCAGGCAAGTTGGTGGAGTCGCTGTTCCAGTAGAGCAAGTCGAACGGTGGCGGGGTTTCACCTTTGAGGTAGTTGCCCACCACATAGTTCCACACCAAATCGTTGGGGCGCAAAAAGCTAAAGGTCGACGCCATGTCTTTACCCTTCATCAATCCACCCTTGGCAAACTGACCCTCGCGGTATTTGACAAAGTTTTCGTCAATGAAGACGTCCAACACACCCGTATCCTGAAAGTCGATCAAGGTGGTGAGGAAGGTCGCACTGGCGACTGGTTTTTCGCCACGCGCAGCCAGCACGGCCAATGCGTTGGAGAGGATGGTGCCGCCCACACAAAAACCCAGGGCGTTGATTTGCTTTGTTGCACCAATCTCTTGCACAACCGAGATCGCCTTGATGGCCACGTCTTGTACGTAGTCATCCCAGGTGGTGTTTCTCAAAGATTCATCAGGGTTGCGCCAACTCACCACAAACGTGCGGTGGCCTTGGCTCACGGCATAACGGATGAATGAGTTTTCTGGCTGCAAGTCCAAGATGTAGAACTTGTTGATGCAAGGCGGAATCAACAAGAAAGGCCGCTCATAGACTTTAGCGGTCAAAGGTTTGTATTCAAGTAACTGGAAAAATTCGTTCTCGAACACCACACGACCTTCGGTGGTGGCAACGTTCTTGCCAACCTCGAACAAACTTTCGTCGGTCATCGACACATGGCCTTGCTCCATGTCATGCAACAAGTTTTGAATGCCTTTGGAAATGCTCTCGCCATGGGTGTCAATGGCTTTTTGTTGCGCTTCGGCATTGAAGGCCAAGAAATTACTGGGCGCCGTGGCTGCGGCCCACTGCTCGATTGCAAATTGAATGCGTGCCTTGGTTTTGGCATCCGTCTCGGCCGCCTCTGCCAAGCCCATCATGGTTCGCGTGTTGAGCAAATAGACAGCAGCTGTAAAAGCCGACATGGGGTTGTGTTGCCACGCCTCTGCAGAAAAACGTCGATCCTTGAGTTTAGGATTGGCATGCAAACTTTGGTTCCATAAAGCCGTAGCTTCGTCCATGTATTGCTGCTGCAAAGCTTCGAGTTTTTCCGTTGTAAAACTCAGCTTGGGCGCCCCCCCTGGGTTAGAACCCAAGGTTTGGAACGATGACAAGGCCTTGGCCCAGTTGTCGGCAAAGTTCTTTTGAAATTCCTGCGCTGCGCCCGTCAGAAAATGGGCAGAATCCTGATTCATGATGTCTCCGTTAACAAAGGAATTGTACTTTTCCTCTGTCGCAAGTATGACAGTCCATACCCTACGTTTGTCTGACATCTCCCAAAAATAAGGCTTTCACCCCAATGTATCTGGTGTTAATTGCATGGCTTTATGTGGCCGTGATGATGGCCGTGGCAGAAGCCACCAGCCAAGTTGGCAGCCTCATGGGCGCGCTGATTACTTTTCTGCTCTATGGTGCATTGCCTATCACGCTCGTGGCCTACATCATGGCCACGCCAGCGCGCATGCGTCGGCGCAAAGCACAGGAGGCCGCTCAGCAGCAAGCCGCCGTTTTAAGCACTGCGCCAAATGCAAGCCGCGAATCGGCCAGTGATCCCATCGCGTCGGTACGAAAAGAGCCTTGAGGCTTGTTCAACCGTGCACCACGGCAAACTGCCATCGTTACCAGCCACCGACTCAACGCCCAAGGCCTGTAAGCGATGACGCGCCAGGCCGCTCAAGTTGGCCAACCATTTGTCATGATGCGTAGGGTGAGGCAAAAAAAACACATCTGCGAGGGCGTCTTGCATGACAAACGCCTCTCGCACCTCGACCCCTACTTCAAAGGCCGTGGGCCCTATGCAAGGGCCTAACCACACCCGCAAAGAAGCGGCCTCGACCTGGGCCTGCACACACAAAGCGTGCACTGTGTTCTCAATCACGCCAGCAGCCAGTCCGCGCCAGCCTGCATGGGCCGCAGCCACGGCACGGCCTTGGTCGTCCGTGAGCAAGATAGGCAAGCAGTCGGCCACCATGATGGTGCAAGCCAGCTGTGTGTGCGTGGTCACAGAAGCATCAGCAGCCTCGCCATCCAAGGTCTCGGGGGAGAGTTGAAGCACATCAATGCCATGCACTTGGTTCAAAAAAACCGCCCGAGCCGAGCCCAGTTGCGCTTGCAAATGTTGACGGTTGTTGGCAACCGCCACGGGGTTGTCGCCCACGTGATCTCCAAGATTCCAACTGTCAAACGGCGGCTGCGACACGCCGCCCTGCCGCGTGGAGCACAAGGCATTGACCCCTAGGGGTAAGGACCAGTTCAATAGTTCAGAAAACACCATGAAGTCAAGCATACCCGGCGTTAGACTTAGCCACCTGATTCACCCGCATGAAACACCCATGAGCTATCTATTCACCCCCTCGGCCGTTGTGTCTGTTCCCGTTGTTGGAAAGACGGAGGAATTTCCGGTGCACCGTATTTATTGCGTGGGCCGCAACTACGA
>CAIMWY010000201.1 GCA_903845315.1 uncultured Burkholderiales bacterium | reverse complement strand
TTGGGCGAAATGAGCGCCGAGCAACTGTGGGACACCACCCTCAACCCAGACACCCGCCGTTTGATGCCCGTGCAACTGGGTGTACTGGACTTTTTGCAAACCGAAGGCTTGATCACCCAACTCATGGGCAAAGGCGAAGCTGCTGCACGCCGCGAGCTGATGGAACTGCATGGCGATTCGATTGAGATTGACGTATGACCGACTTGTTGACCCCAGACCTGCCCAACGCTGACAGCGAGGGCGACATTGCACTGGGCCACTACGCCCAACGCGCTTACCTAGAGTACGCCCTGAGCGTGGTCAAAGGCCGTGCCTTGCCCGATGTGTGCGATGGCCAAAAACCGGTGCAGCGTCGCATTCTGTATTCCATGTCCCGCATGGGCTTAGGCTTTAGTGGCAACTCGGGCGCCAAACCCGTCAAGTGCGCCCGCGTGGTGGGTGATGTGCTGGGTCGTTACCATCCGCACGGCGACAGCGCCGCGTATGAAGCGTTGGTGCGCATGGCGCAAGACTTTGCGCAACGCTACCCGCTGATCGATGGGCAAGGCAACTTTGGCTCACGCGACGGTGACGGCGCTGCGGCCATGCGTTATACCGAAGCCCGTTTGGCAAAAATCACGACCTTGTTGCTGGACGAAATTGACGAAGGCACGGTGGACTTTCAGCCCAACTACGACGGCTCCACCGAGGAACCCAAGCAGTTGCCCGCACGCCTGCCATTTAACCTACTTAACGGCGCAAGTGGTATTGCCGTGGGCATGGCCACCGAAATTCCAAGCCACAACCTGCGTGAAGTAGCCGATGCCTGCGTGGCCTTGATCAAGTCGCCTAAGCTGAGTGATGAAGAGCTCCTGCAAATCCTGCCAGCCCCCGATTACCCAGGGGGCGGTCAAATCATCAGTAGCAGCACAGACATTGCTGAGGCCTACCGCACCGGGCGCGGCTCGCTCAAGGTACGCGCACGTTGGGTCATTGAAGACTTGGCCCGTGGCCAATGGCAACTGGTGGTCAATGAGTTGCCGCCGGGTGTGAGCAGCCAACGCGTGCTGGAAGAAATTGAAGAGCTCACCAATCCCAAGGTAAAGACCGGCAAGAAGGCGCTGAGCGCCGACCAAACCCAGCTCAAAACCACCGTGCTGGCCGTGTTGGATGTGGTGCGGGACGAGTCGAGCAAAGATGCTGCCGTACGTTTGGTGTTCGAGCCCAAAACCCGCACCATCGAGCAGCAAGAACTCATCACCACTTTGTTGGCACACACCAGCTTGGAAACCTCATCGTCCATCAACCTCACCATGGTGGGACTGGATGGTCGTCCGGTGCAAAAGTCCTTGCGTGACATGCTTACGGAGTGGATTGAATTTCGCCAAACCACCATCCTGCGCCGCTCACAGCACCGTTTGAACAAAGTGCTCGACCGCATCCACATCTTGGAAGGGCGTCAACTGGTTTTGCTCAACATCGACGAAGTGATTGCGATCATCCGTCAAAGCGATGAGCCCAAACAGGCGCTGATGGATCGCTTTCGCTTGAGCGAGCGCCAAGCTGATGACATCTTGGAGATTCGCCTGCGTCAACTGGCGCGTTTGGAAACCATCAAGATAGAGCAAGAGCTCAAAGAATTGCGTGAGGAACAGGCCAAACTGGAAGACATCGTGGGCAACCCAGCGGCCTTGCGCCGCTTGATGGTGAAAGAAATCGAAGTAGATGCCAAACAGTTTGCCGACCCACGTCGCACCCTGATTCAAGAAGAAAAGAAAGCCGTTGCCGAAATCAAAGTCATTGATGAGCCCGTGACTGTAGTGGTGTCTGAAAAAGGTTGGGTACGTGCGCGCACGGGCCACGGCCATGATCCTGCCAGTTTTGCGTTCAAGTCGGGTGACGGTTTATACGGCACGTTTGAGTGCCGCACAGTGGACATCTTCATCGCCTTTGGCTCGAACGGGCGCATTTACTCGGTGCCTGTGTCGGTGCTGCCTGGGGCCCGTGGTGACGGCCAACCAGTGACCACCCTGGTGGATCTGGAGACCGGTACCCAACTGCTGCACTACGTGGCGGGCCCTGCTGGCGCCACGTATTTGCTCAGCAGCTCGGCCGGTTATGGCTTCATGGCCAACATCGAACACATGATTTCTCGCAACAAGGGCGGTAAGGCTTTTGTGACGGTGGGCGAGGGCGAGACTCTGTGCCGTCCATCCCCCGTCAGTGGGGGCTCAGGCGCACAGCCTGTGGCAGCTGCCACGCATGTTGCTTGCGCCTCAACGGGGGGCCGGTTCTTGACCTTTGAGTTGTTAGAACTCAAATCGATGGAGAAGGGCGGTCGCGGTTTGATGTTGATTGACCTGGAAGCCAAAGACACCTTGGCGGGTGCAGCTGCCTTCACCCGCAGTGTGCGCATTGAGGGCGTTGGCCGTGGTGGCAAGTTACGCGAAGAAACACTGGAAATTCGCAGTTTGAACAACGCCAAGTCTGGACGTGCCAAGAAGGGCAAAGTGGCAGACTTGGGCTTTAAGCCAAATGCGGTGGTTCGCATCGAATAAGCCACCGTAAAAGATAAAAGCGGCTCATGAGCCGCTTTTATATAGAAGCACATGTTTTAAGCCTTTGTTTTGGTCGTTGCGGCAGGAGTCGCAGGGTCTTCTGCTTTCTTGGGCGGGCTGCAATCGAAGCACACAAACATGGAAGATCCCAAGATACGCTTGAACGAGCCGTTGTTTCGGGGCTTGTGTACACCGCATTTGATGCAGCTCATGGTGTCGCCGGTGCGGCCGAGGCCTTCAAAAGGTGAACCGCCCTTTTTTGACTTGTAGCGAAGTCCATCGTTGGAAATCTCTGTTTTTTCTGGTCGTGACATCGTTTTTGTTCTCTGAGACAAAGACGCTATTTTCGCAAATTTATCAAGCCACTTTGAGCAATCCTCAAAAAAGCTGAATGAATTAACGGAAAAATCGCTTCGAGAAGCGTAAAAGCCCTGGACCGAAGTGTTTTGACAGGGTGGGGCGGTGCCTGGCGAACAGTCCATAGGCAGGCGTCAGCAGGGGTTGTAGCCAGGGCCGTGACAGTACCCAAGCCAAAACAGGCAGTTGCACCAATTGATAAGCCCTGGCAAAGACCGGTACACCCACCATTACTTGGCCGTTGGCCAAACGCCCATGAATTTGCGCCATGGCGGCTTCGCACGAGATGTGGTGGGCGTCTGTCTCAAAGTTTGACTCGGTCACGTCCACAAAGCCGAGTTTTCGATCGCTGTTACGCGACTGCAAAAAGTGAATTTCTGCCTGGCACAGTGGGCATTGACCGTCGTAATACAAGGTGAGTTCAGTTTCGTCATGCATCCAACGGCGCTTTGAAAAATCAAACAATAATTGAGGATTGCATGGCTAGCACAGGAGTTTCTTTTACATGACCTCACCCCACCCGCACCACACCTCCTGCGAGTCATGGATGCAAGACATATTGTTCAAGGCCCAAAGTCCAGATGCCGCTCATGTTTTTACCCATCTGAACACCGAGCAAGCTATGGATCAAGCCCGTGCGGCCGATGATGCGCGCATGTCTGGTGCCCCTCTTGGATCCATGCATGGTCTTCCGATCACGCTCAAAGACAATTTCGATGTCGCCGGTCAAACCACCATGTCAGGAACCCTCGTGTGCGAGGGAGAGCCTGTCGCAACACACGATGCGCCTGTTGTGTGGCGTTTGCGACAAGCTGGGGCTGTGGTGTTGGGTAAAACCAATATGAGTGAATTTGCATTTTCTGGAGTGGGTATCAATCCCCACTACGGGACGCCGTTAAACCCCTGCGATGCACATACGGCCCGTGTGCCTGGTGGTTCGTCTGCAGGTGCTGCTGTTTCGGTAGCTTTGGGTCTGGTGTTTGCGGCATTGGGTACGGACACCGGCGGCTCGATTCGCATTCCCGCTGCCCTTTGCGGCTTGGTCGGGTTTAAGGGCACGCAATCACGAATTCCTCTGGCTGGCGTGATGGAGTTGTCACGATCCTTGGACACCGTGGGTGTCATTGCGCGTCATGTGCGGGATTGCCTACAAGTCGATGCCGTTATGTCGCAGCGGGCCTTGCCCATGCAGCCAGCTGATCTGCGCCAACTGCGATTTGCGGTGCCACAAACCTTGTTCTTGGATGACTTGGAGCCGGCTGTGGCTGTGGCGTTTGAACGCACGTTGTCGCGTATCACCGCTGCAGGTGCTCAGATTGTGGATATTCCGTTCAAAGGTTTGGGGGATATTGCACCCCTCAGCATGCCTGGCGGCTTTTCTCCGGTGGAGGGGTATGCCGCGCATCACGCCCGTTTGGCCCGTGCCCCCGAGCGCATCGACCCGCGTGTGATGGCGCGTATGACTTTGGGGCGAGATGTGAGCGCACAGGACTATCTTGGTTTACTGGATCGTCGCAGAGCCTGGATTCTTCAGGCTGAAGAGGTGTTGCAAGATTTTGATGCCATGCTCAGCCCCACGGTACCTATTTGTGCGCCTGAACTTGCCCCCTTGCTGGGCAGCGACGAGGAATTTTTTAAGGCGAACCGATTGCTGTTGCGTAATCCTTCTGTGATCAATTACTTGGATGGGTGCGCATTTAGTTTGCCCTGTCAAGCATCACAAGCTTTGCCCGTGGGCCTGATGGTCTCAGGCGTGCACGGCAGCGATGTCCAACTGGCCCGCGTGGCCTTGGCATTGGAAGCCTTGTTGGATTGATCGACGCCGAGGTGAGGCACTTGACTTTACATAGTAGAAATGCTGATTTCCACCGCCTGTTAGACAATCAAGCCCGTTGTTGAGAAGGACAAGATCATGCACATTCATTACACATACCGTCGGTGGGCTTTAGGATTGTTGCTGTTGTTATCAGCTGCCTTGGCTCAAGCTCACGGACCTCGAGGTGGATATGGATATCGTCACGGTGGATTTGGCTATGACCCTTGGATTGCGCCTTTGATGTTTGGTGCGGTGGTTGGAACCACGATGTATTTTTCAAGGTCATATCCTGCGGTACCGAGTTCTACGGTGATCATCACGAACCCACCCGCCGTGATCATGCAAAATCCACCACCCGCTAGCTGGGTTCAAGGCGGCTCTGCACCAGCTCCAGTGGAGGCCTACTATTGCCGTGAATCAGCCCAATACTTTCCAGTTGTGCAAACCTGTGTCAGCCCTTGGTTGGTGGTGAATCCTCAATAAAGGTATGCGTTTTCAGTTTGCTATGTCATCCGCAGGCCTTCAAGCCGCGTTGTAGACATGACCTTATGGTCATTGATTGCAAATTGCAAGGAAAGATCTGCCATGAAACGTATCCCTAACCTGTTGCTTTGCTTATTGGTCTTCACGGCTGTGCTGCCAGCCCAGGCCTACGGGGGTGGACATGGTGGATATGGACATGGTCATGGCCACTACGGTGGCTGGCGAAACAACTGGGTGGGCCCTGTGTTGGGCGCCGCCTTGGTGGGCAGTGTGATTTATTCAGCGAGCACACCCAGCTATGCCATGGCCCCTCCGGTGGTGATGGCTCAGCCGTCGATGTATCCCAATCGAGTGGCATACTTCTGTAGTACTGCCCAGCAGTATTACCCCAACGTGCAAAGTTGTAATGTGCCTTGGCAGTTGGTGAGTTATTGAGTTGTCAATCGCCTAGTTTGCTCCCGAGGTTTTTTCACAAGGTGATGAATTCTTTGTGCCCTTGGCGATTGGAATACCTCACCTTGCCACCCAAGGTCTCAACCTCTACTCGCGCGCTGCGTTCGCCATAGACATGTCTCTTAAGCCAAGCCAACTCGTCTTTCATTTCTTGTTCCCCCGACACTGAGCGACTCCAGCAGCGCAAGTCGGCAGACCATCGGTAGTTGCGAGACTTAAGAATGTCTTTGGTCTCAAAGGGTGAACCCACAGCACTCACTTTCTTTTGGGGCAGGTTGAGTGTTTCAAGCAGCGCGAGTAATGCGGTGCGTTGACTGCTAGGCAGAACATGGTTGAGCAAGAAGAGCAAGGCCCAACAATCGGTTTCTGCGCGGTGAGCCTCGTAAAAATAGCCTTGCGTGCTCAGCAAATATTCCAGCTTGGCCGAGCCAAAGCCCTCTTTGCGCCAATCGATGTCTTGGATGCTGCAAGCCCAATTGAGTTGTTCAAATATTGGCCAGCGCGATTCAACGAAGGGGCGGTCGAATTTGGCATTGTGTGCAATCACCACATCCACGCCTTGCATCAGTTGCGCCACGCGTTCATCGTCAATGCATCGGCCCCGCACCATCTCATCGGTGATGTGATGCACCTCAATCGTCTCTGGAGGAATCGGAAAACCTGGATCTTCCAACTCGTCAAACACGTCCATCACCTTGAAAACTAAGCCGGTGATTGGGTCGAACTCAAAAATGAGCATGCCAAGCTCAATGACGCGATCGCCTTGGGCATCAAGCCCAGTCGTCTCGGTGTCTAAGACCACACCCTTGCAAACGCGCTGACCAAGTACGGGGGCGTTGAAGGTGTGTTGGGGCAGCAGACGTCTTAGAACCCGATAGTCAGGGTGTTGCTCGACTTGCTGTGCCAGTTGCTCTATGTCTTGTGTCATGGGTAGATCCGTTTGAAAGTTAGACGTGGTCAGCCTGGCTGGCATTGCGATGTGTCAATTCGTAGCCAAAATACCATGCCAGAGCAGAGACACCTAGAGCGTCCCATCCAATCACATGGGCTGAATCTGCATAGGTCATCAATTTTGCCAATACCAAAACCCCCAAGGATTGACCTAGAAACAAAGCCCCTGCAAATAAGGTGACGCTGGTTCCGCGCGCACTTGGAACCATTTGAGTCGCCTTGGCTTGCATGGTGTTGTGAAACATGGCAAAGCCAAAACCGGCGAAGAAGCAAGCTGGAATGGCCAACGGCCACCAAGGCGTGAACGCAACTACACCAAAGCACACACTGAGCAAACTCCCTCCGTAACGTGCCAAAGAAACTTCACCGAAGCGGCGGATGGTGTATTTGGCCGTGGCCATGTAGAGCATGCCGCCAAAGCCGAATAAAGCGGTGGTACCTCCCGCAAGTGTCAGTGAAATAGTGTGGGTTTGATGCAGGTGTGAGGCAGTGATTGCCAGCACGCCAAATACCAAACCGCCCTCTAACAAAGCAATACTCAACAGCGCACGCGCCCATGGATCGCGCGCGACTTGAACCAGTTGGCCAAAGAAACCGTGTTCGGGTTCATAGGGCGCGCTAGGCGCTTCTATGTGGCGCCAATGCCGCCAAAGCATGAAACTCACCACGCCAAACAAGACCGCAACCATGCCAAAGGCCCAACGCCATCCCAAGGTGTCGGTCAACAAGCCGCCAAACAATTGCCCAGCAGTGATTCCCAGCATCGTGCCCAACCCTACACGGGCCAAGGTTTCTTGACGACGTTCGTAATGAACTTGGTCACCGACCCAAGCCATCGACAACGGAATGATCGCAGCCGTTGACACTGCTGTACCAATGCGAGCCACTATCAAAAAGTTCAAACTTTCACTGAAAGCAGACAAAAATGAACCCACACAACAGACCAGTGTGGCCAACATGACCACTTTGTATTTACCCCAACGGTCCCCAACCGGCCCAAACACGAGTTGCATCAAACCGTAGGTGATGGCGAACATGGACACGACTTGTGCAACCTCATCAATTGGAGCGCTGAAAACCCGCGATAACTCCGGCAGCATGGGGTCGCAGATCCGTTGAATGGTCATGCTTGCAAACGTGGCAAGCGACAGCAAAAAAATCGCTCTGCGATTGGCGAGCGATAGTTCGTGTGGATCAGCGGGGGGGCGGTGGTCGGACTTCAAAGCCTCGCTACTTTACTACGAGGGTTTGTACTGGGTGGGCTGATGCTGTCGCCTGTGTCGAGTTGGTGAATTTGTTGATTAATTAAAATAATTAACAAAATCTACAAAAACTACATTAGCGCTTAGCATTCTCGTATGAGAAAAAAACTGTCATTTGGGGCGGTATTGCTTATTTTGTTGCTTTCCCAAGTTTTGAGTTTGATTAGGGAACGCAGCAATTGGGGTGACGTGATAGCCAGTTCCACCGCACAAAGTCCTGTCGAAGTTCTTGGGGTGTATTTCACCCCTCCTGCGGGCGCTGCCAATGCCATCGTCAAAGCGATTGACGCCAGCCAGCGTGAGGTTTTGGTGCAAGCATACGGATTTACACACAATGCCATTGCCCAGGCTTTGTTGCGTGCTCATGGTCGCGGTGTGTCGGTGCGTGTGTTGCTTGATCATAAAAGTGACCACACCAATCGCTACGTGATTGATTTGCTAAACCAAGGGCGAGTTTCATTGCGCGAAGATGGCAAGCACGCGATTTCACACAACAAGGTGATGGTGATTGATGAGTCCGTGGTCATCACCGGCAGCTTTAACTTCACGAATTCGGCAGAAACGCGCAATGCCGAGAATTTCTTAATTCTTAAATCGGTGGATCTCGCCAGTCAGTACAAAATGCAATGGCAAAGTCACTGGGGCCACAGCGTTGAATAGATATCAAATTTAGTCTGCCAGCTCTAAAGCGAAGCTTTCTTGTGCTTTTAAGCTTGTCAGTTTGCGTTTCATCCCTAAAATTCAATTCATGCTGCGCTGCAACATGATGGTGCCTATAGAGGCAGGTTCAGAGCAGACTTTCAGACCTTTCATTATTTTGGAGAATTGACATGACCCTGACCCCTGAACAAGTGATCGCCGCCAACAAAGCCAATCTAGAAACATTGGTCGGCCTGACCAGCAAAGCCTTTTCTGGTTTGGAGCAATTGATTGAGTTGAACTTGGCCGCAGCCAAGTCCACACTGGCGGATTCTCAGCAGCAAGCCCACTCTGCCTTGAGCGTCAAAGACGCCCAAGAGTTGTTGGCCTTGCAAGCCAGTCTGTTTCAGCCCTTGGCTGAAAAGGCTGTGTCCTACAACCGCCATCTGTACGAGATTGCCACTGGTACCAGCGCTCACTTCAGCAGCGCTGTCGAAGAGAAAATGGCAGATGCGCAAAAAACTTTCGCCACAATGATCGAGACAGCCACCAAGAATGCACCTGCTGGTTCAGAAGCCGCGGTCGCTGCTTTCAAAACCGCTGTGTCTGCTGGAAACAATGCGCTGGAATCTGTTCAAAAAGCAGTCAAGCAAGCCACCGATGTGGCCGAAACCAACTACAAAAATATGGCGGCCAACGCCCTGAATGCTGGTAAAACAGCTCCAAAGAAGCGTTAATTTCTTCAAGTCCTCCAAGACTTTGAATCGGCACTTTAGGGTGCCTTTTTTTTTGGTCAAATACTTTCAAATGAAGGGAGCGCAACTTGGACAAAGTCGATGGCGTGGTGATTGGAGCGGGAGTTGTGGGCTTGGCTGTAGCGCGGGCTTTGATTCAGGCTGCGCCTGAGGGGGCCAAGGATTGGCTGGTGCTTGAGACTGCTGGTGCAATAGGCACAGGTACGAGTTCACGCAACAGCGAGGTGATTCATGCCGGCATCTATTATCCACAGGGCTCTCTCAAAGCCAGGTTGTGCGTGCAAGGACAGGATCTGCTTTATACATATGCAGTCGAACGCGCCATCGGACACCAGCGTTGTGGCAAATTGATCGTGGCGACCGATGGGGCTGAACTGAGCGCTCTAGCCACCATTTTGAGGAATGCCCAAGCCAATGGCGTGATGGGCATGCGTTGGTTGGAGGGCAGCGAAGCACGGGCCATGGAGCCTGAGCTGTCGTGCGTCGCTGCACTGCATTCCCCAAATACAGGCATCGTAGACAGTCATGGCTTGATGCTGAGTTTTCAGGGTGATTTCGAAAATGCAGGGGGTCTGGTGGCCTTGAATTCAGCTGTCACTGACGCAGTCTGTACCTCAGAAGGCATCGTGCTTCAAATGGCAGATGGCAGCGAATTGATGGCTCAAACAGTGGTCAATGCGGCAGGATTGACAGCGCCTTGGTTGGCTGCGAAGTTTGAGGGGCTTGCTCAAGGCTACGTGCCCACCGCGTATTTTGCAAAAGGTAACTATTTCACACTATCAGGCAAATCACCTTTCTCGCGTTTAATTTATCCCGTGCCGCAATCGGCTGGGTTGGGCGTGCATCTGACCCTCGATTTGGGCGGGCAGGCCAAATTTGGACCCGATGTTCAATGGGTTGATTCTCCCGACGACTTGCTCGTGTCTGCCGAACACGAAAAAACCTTTTACCAAGAGGTGCGAAAGTACTGGGCAGGCTTGCCCGATGGCGCTTTGCAAGCCGGCTATGCCGGTATTCGGCCCAAGATTTCAGGCCCCAACGACGAGGCCGCTGATTTTTGCATCCAAGGACCTGGTGTGCATGGTGTCAAAGGCTTGGTCAATTTGTTTGGCATTGAGTCTCCTGGCTTGACCAGCTCCTTGGCTATTGGCGCAGAGGTGGCGCGATTGCTGAGCGGCACAAGAACTTAGCCCGAGATGCATCGTCGTGTCCTACTTATTTCTTCAGCAGCGTTGCTTGCTTGTGGGTGCTCAACTTCACCCAGATACCAAGCAGCTCCTGCAAGCCCAGCGCCTGGGCCTTTCAATCCAATCACCGCATCCAAGAGGCAAGACGTGGTCATCCATGCCATGGCCATGTTGGATCGTGGATACACCTATGGTGGAAAGAAGCTGCACACCGGGTTTGATTGCTCAGGTTTGGTGAGTTTCGTCTACAAAGAGTCTGCGGGTATCCCCATCAAGGGCAGCGCCTCAGACATAGCGGGTGCGACAAAGCCTATTCAGGCAGAGCTAGCCAACCCCGGCGACTTGGTGTTTTTCAACACATTGGGCAGCCCGTTTTCGCATGTCGGCATTTATATAGGCTCTGGCAAATTCATTCACGCAGCCAATGAAAAAACGGGCGTCAAGGTCGAGCGCCTCAACAGCCCCTACTGGGCGCAACGGTTTCAAGGCTTTCGAGCGGTTCTTGCTTGATCAGCTTTGATCCCGAATGGCTTGAGCCGCTTGCTGTATCAGAGCAGGGCCTTGGTAAATCAAGCCGCTGTACATCTGAACGATGTCTGCTCCTGCCTTGATTTTCGCAACGGCATCTGCGCCGCTGAAAATGCCCCCAACCCCAATAATAGGAAATTTGGGGCCCAATGCTGCACGCAGTTGACGAATCACCGCGTTGCTTTTTTCAAACATCGGTGCGCCTGACAAGCCGCCAGTCTCATCAGCATGTGCCATCCCATCTACCGCTTCACGGCTGAGGGTGGTGTTGGTGGCAATGACGCCCCAAGTTGGGTTGGTTTCGTGAGTGCAATGGCGCTTTAATGTATTGGCGATTACCTCGATCTGGTGTTCGTCCAAATCAGGTGCAATCTTGATGAATAGCGGAACATGCTTGTGGTGTTGAAGGCTCAGTTCGGTCCGTCGCACAGACAAGGTGCCTATCAATGCATCCAAAGCCTCGTCGCTTTGTAATTCGCGAAGATTCTTGGTGTTGGGGCTAGAGATATTCACCGCCACGTAGTCTGCATGTGGGTAAACACCGTCAAGGCACGCCAGGTAATCGTCGGCCGCGCGTTCCATGGGTGTTGCCCCATTTTTCCCGATATTGAGACCTAGCAACATTGGCCTTTCTTGGCCGTGACTGCGAAACTTCGCTCGTTGGACATTGGTTAAAAATGCATCCAAACCTTCGTTGTTAAAGCCCAATCGGTTGATCAATGCACGTGCTTTGGGCAAACGGAAAATGCGAGGTCTTGGGTTGCCGGGTTGCGTTTTGGGTGTCACGGTGCCCACCTCCACAAAGCCAAACCCCATAGCTGAAAAAGCGTCTATGCACAAAGCGTTTTTGTCTAAACCGGCCGCCAGTCCCACGCGGTTGGGAAAATTCAGTCCTGCCAACGTGATGGGGTCATCAACGCGTTGTTGCGCATAAGCGCATTGCAGGGGGGTGTTTTGTGTGCGCGCCAGCATGGCTAGGGTGTGTTCATGGACGGTTTCCGCATCAACAGCGAACAGTGCAGGGCGGAGCAAGGAATAAGGGAACAACGACATGGATAATCTCAGGCTTTAGATGGAACCTTGGATTTTCGCCCATGAGCAACCCCACACCTTCTGCCTCCTTGAGCCAAGATGAACTTAAAACCTTGGTCGGCCAAGCCGCTTTGCATTACGTGGTGCCCGGTGAGGTGGTCGGCGTGGGCACAGGTTCGACGGTGAACAAATTCATCGACGCACTGGCCACCATCAAAGAACAAATCAAAGGCGCGGTGTCCAGCTCTGTCGCGTCCACCGAACGTCTCAAGGCCCATGGCATTGCGGTGTTTGAGGCGTCAGACGTGGACAGCTTGTCGGTCTACATTGACGGGGCTGATGAGATTGATCACCAGGGCTATATGGTCAAAGGCGGTGGCGCCGCATTGACCCGTGAAAAAATTGTGGCGGCTCAGTCCAAGATGTTTGTGTGCATTGCGGATGAGAGCAAGCTGGTGGACACCTTAGGTGCCTATCCCTTGCCCGTGGAAGTCATTCCCATGGCAACGGCCCGAGTGATCCGCCAATTCGCGGCCATGGGCAGCGTGGCCACGCTGCGTTTGAAAGATGGCCAACCGCTGGTCACCGACAACGGCCAGCACATCGTCGACGTCACAGGCCTAACGATTCAAGACCCCCTAAGTTTTGAAACCGTGGTCAGTCAATGGCCCGGCGTTGTCACGGTAGGGGTGTTTGCCCATCAAAAAGCCCAAGTGTGTTTGCTGGGCACTGCGACAGGCGTGAAGACCTTAAAGTTCTAAGCTCAAAGTCTCTAGGTTTTCTCAGGCCATGCCCTGGTGGCGCAACAAAGCATCCATCTTCGGTTCCCGTCCTCTAAACGCTTTGAACGACGCCATAGCAGGGCGGCTGCCTCCCGCTTCCAAAATTTCTTTTCTATAACGGCGACCTGTTTCGACGCTGTGTTCGCCGTCTGCGTTCACTGTTTCTTCAAAGGCGGCATACGCATCGGCGCTCAGCACCTCGGCCCACTTGTAGCTGTAATAGCCTGCCGAATAACCTCCGGCAAAGATGTGGCTGAAGGTGTGCGGTGTGCGACTCCAACTGGGCGAAGGCAGCACAGCCACTTCCGCGCGCACGTCTCGCAGTACTTGCATGACGTCTTCGGCTGCGGATGCCTCGGTGTGCAAGCGCATGTCAAACAGAGAAAACTCAATTTGACGCAGGGTTTGCAAACCGCTTTGGAAATTTTTGGCGGCCAGCATCTTGTCGAACAGCGCACGCGGAAGGGGTTCGCCCGTGTCCACATGGGCCGTCATGTGGCGCAACACACTCCATTCCCAGCAAAAGTTTTCCATGAACTGGCTGGGCAGCTCCACGGCGTCCCATTCCACGCCGCTGATGCCAGACACATCCCGTTCGTTGACTTGGGTGAGCAAGTGGTGCAAGCCGTGCCCGCATTCGTGGAACAGCGTGATCACATCGTCATGCGTGAGCAGTGGCGGCTTACCACCTACGCCCTCTGCAAAGTTGCACACCAAGTGCGCCACGGGCGTTTGCAGTTGCTGGGTGTCGGGGCGCAGCCAGCGGGCCCGCACATCGTCCATCCAGGCGCCGCCGCGTTTGCCTGAGCGGGCGCCGGGGTCGAGGTAGAACTGGCCGACCAACAAACCTGCACGTTCAATCCGGTAGAACTCGACAGCAGGGTGCCACACCGGTGCGATGTCGCGACGGATGCTGACCTCAAACAAGGTCTCTACTATCTTGAACAACCCAGTCAACACCTTGGGCGCGGTGAAGTAGGGCTTGACCTCTTGTTCGCTGAATGCGTAGCGCGCTTCTTTGAGCCTTTCACCGATGTAGGGCCAGTCGCATGCCTGCGGGTTATGCAGGTTCAGGTGCTTGTCCGCAAAGGCGCGCATTTCACCCACGTCTTTTTCGGCAAAAGGGCGGGCACGTTGTGCCAGGTCACGCAAGAAGGCCATCACCTCGGCAGGGGATT